>JALWUZ010000056.1 GCA_027079895.1 Anaerolineae bacterium | reverse complement strand
GGATAGGGTCGGCGTTTTGGTCGGCGTCGGCGTCTCCGATGGCCGGGGGGTGGGGGTCGCTATGGGAGACACGATCTCCGACGGCGTGACGGTCACGGTGGCGGTGATGGTGCCGGTCGGCGAGCGGCCCACCGTCCCGGTCGTCACGGTGACGGCGGCCTGCGCCGGAGGTCCCCCGACCCGATCGGCGACTGTCTGCGGAGGGGCTGCTGCGTGCAGTCGCAGGACGACGGCTCCCAAAAGCAGGAAAGCCACCCCCGCCGCACCGAGCAGCCTCACGAGCGCGTTTTTCGTCATCGTCGTTATCCTTCGTGATGATTGAGTCAAATTACAGAGCCTATTGTACCCACACTTGGGCGAATTGCAAGTTAGGACGCCCCCTCGTCCCGTTTCACCTCCTGCCACAACTCCTCGAGGGCCTCCAGCGGCAGCGACTCCACCGTCGCCCCCAGAGCGCGGGCCCGGCGTTCCACCTCGCGGAAGCGGCGGGCGAAGCGGCGGTTCGCCTGCCGCAGAGCCGTCTCCGCGTCCACGCCCAGCCAGCGGGCCCAGTTGGCCACCGCGAACAGCAGGTCGCCCAACTCCCGTTCCAATTCCTCCGGCCCCTCCGCCGCCTCGACCTCGGCCAACTCCTCTCGCACCTTCGCGGCCACTCCAGCGGCGTCCGGCCAATCGAACCCCACCCGCGCCGCCTTGCGGCTGTAGACATCCGCTTGTTGCAGGGCCGGGAGGGCCGCCGGGACGCCGTCCATCACCGAATGCCGCTCCGTCTTCTCCTCCCGCTTCAGCCGCTCCCAGCGGGCCACCACCTCCCCGGTGTCCCGCACCCGCACATCCCCCCAGACGTGGGGATGGCGGTGCCGCAACTTGGCGTTGATGTCGGCGATGACCTGCGCCATCTGAAACTCCCCCTCCTCGGTGGCGATCTGGGCCTGGAAGACGACGTGGAGCAACAGGTCGCCCAACTCCTCCCGCAGCGCGGCCAGGTCGCCCTCGTCAATGGCCGTCACCACCTCGTAAGCCTCCTCCAGCAGACCGCCCCGCATGCTCTCGTGGGTCTGCTTGCGGTCCCAGGGGCAGCCGTCGGGGGCCCGCAGGTGGGCGACGGTGTCCTGCAAGCCCTCGAAACCGGTGATGCCGGTCAGCGGCGGCACGTAGAGGGTGGTCAGGTGTCCGATTTCCGCCTGCCGGTCGAGGGCGTGGAGCGGCACGGTGACGACACGCTGCTCCGCCGTGGCGACGGCGTGGACGAGCGTCACCGGGTGGTCGTCGGGGTACTGGTTCATCAGGGTCAACTTCACGTCGGCGGCCAGGGGACGGCTGTACACCTGTCCGACCAGGGCCGGCAGGTCGGGGTTGAGCCAGGGGTGGTACTGGGCCGCCAGTTCCAGCGCGTCGTAGATCTGCAGACCGGCCAGCGCGTCCAGGCGGAGCGCGGTCAGGGTCGGCTCGACGAAACTCAGCCCCTCCACGACGCGCACCGGCAGCCCCTCGTCGGCGGCCTGTGCTAGGAGCCGTTCCACCGCCGCCTCCCCGACCAACGGATGGCCCGGCACGGCGTAGACGACCCCCTCCGGCCTCCGGGCCAGGCGCAGCACCTCCTCCACGATGGCGGCGTAGACCTGGGCGAAATCCTCCGCCGTCTCGTAGAGGTGGTCGAAAGAGTGGCGGGTCAGGTGGGGAGGCAGCCCGGCCACCGTCGGATGGCGTTCCGTGCGCAGCCAGACCTCCCCGCAGGACTCCAACACCTCCCATGCCTCCCGCGTCAGATAGCGCGGTTCACCGGGCCCCAGCCCGACGATCGTCAAAGTGCCCATCGTCTCCTCCCTCCACAAAACGAGGGGCAAGGCCACCCTCGCCTTGCCCCCCGAAAATTGCTCGTCCGATTCAGATTAACGATTGCGTCAGCGGCGCGGCGTCGCCGTCCGACTACCACCGATGGCGTATGATTTTGGGCCGAAATTCCCGCCGACGTTCGCGCGCGGCGTAGCCGCGCCCGCTGCACGCGGGGTCAGGCCCGGTTCTCCTCTCCTTGCTCTTGCCTCCGTTTCGCCAACCACTTCCGCAAAGACTCCGGACTCTCCCCTGACCGCTTCCCCAGCACAATCCCCATCACGCTTAAATCCTCATCCAGTGCCGGCCAATGCAAAATCGCTCCATCGCCCAAAGTCTCTACCTGCGCCCGCTCTTCCGGCGTCCCATACCATAGTCGCGGATACCACGCCAACGGCACGCTTATAATCCGTCCGTCTGCCAACTCTACGACTAACATGTCTTCCGTGGCCTTCACTCCCTGCGCCCGCGCTTCCTTCACCTCAATCACGGCCAAAGAACTCATACCACCGTTCCAAAAACTCCTTGATGCTCTTGCACCAGTCGGGCTATCCGATTCAACTCATGCGCCTTGAACCCTCTTCATTGGCCACGTGCCTAACGTTTGGTGTACTGCGGAGCCTTCCGCGCCCGCTTGAGGCCGGGCTTTTTCCGCTCCTTGACCCGCGCGTCACGGGTCAGGAAGCCGCCCCGACGCAACACCGGGCGCAAGTCGGGGTCCACTTTCAGCAAGGCCCGCGCGATGCCCAGGCGCACCGCCCCGGCCTGGCCGGAGATTCCGCCCCCCTTCACCTTGACGCTGATGTTGAAGCGGTTCTCCATCGCCGTCGCCTTCAGCGGCTCCTTGAGTTGCACCACGTCCACGTCCCGCACGAAGTACTCGTCCAAAGGACGTCCGTTGACGATGATCGAGCCATCGCCACCGGGGTACAACCGCACCCGCGCCGTGGCCGCCTTGCGCCGCCCGACTGCCTCGTAATACTCCATCATCGTTCCTCCCGTCATCTCGCCTCCCACTGTTTCGGCTGCTGGGCCGCGTGAGGATGTTCAGGCCCCGCGTAGACGCGCAACTTCTTGAACATCCGGCGTCCCAGCCGATTGCGCGGCAGCATCCCGCGCACCGCGTGTTCGATTACCCGCGTGGGGTGCTTCTTGAGCAGGTCGCGCAGGGTAATCTCCTTCAGTCCGCCGGGGTAGCCGGAGTAACGGTAGTAGATCTTCTGGTCCAACTTCCGCCCGGTGACGTGGATTTTCGCGGCGTTGATCACAATCACGTGGTCCCCCACGTCCACCGCCGGGGAGTACTCCGGCTTGTGCTTGCCGCGCAGGATGTAGGCCACCTGGCTCGCCAGACGACCGAGCGTCTGCCCGGCGGCGTCAATCACGTACCACTCCCGCTCAACGTCTTCTTTTTTGGTCACGTAAGTCTTGTTCACGATTTCGACACTCCCACAATCAGTACTTGACTTCTATGAGGCAGAGCCCCTGAGGAGGGGCCGTCGGCCCGGCCCGCGCCCGTTCCCGCGACTCCAACGCGGCGGCGAACTCGGCTACGCTCATCGCGCCGCGCCCGACCGATACCAGTGTGCCGACGATGCTGCGCACCATCCGGTAGAGGAAGGCGTTCGCCTCAATGTCGAAGGTCAATCGCGGCGGCTGACCGCCCCACCCCACCGCCAGCACCCGCCGCACCGTGTTCGTCCCCTGTGGAGGGCGGCCAAAGGCGGCGAAGTCATGCTCCCCCAGCAGGAGGCGGGCCGCTTCCTGCATCGCTCCCACGTCCAGCGGGGAGCGAATGTGCCAACTATACCGCCGGTCTAACGGCGAGCGCACCGGCGCGTTGTAAACCGTGTAACGATAGCGGCGGCTGCGGGCGTCATAGCGGGGATGGAAGTCCGGCGCGGCCTCCTCCACAGCGGAGACGGCCACGTCCGGGGGGAGGACGGCGTTCAGAGCCCGTTGCAAATCATCCAGCCCGTGCCGCCAATCGGCGATGTCGAAGGCGACCACCTGTCCGCGAGCGTGTACCCCGCTATCGGTTCGTCCGGCGGCGACGACGGCGACGGGAGACTGCGTCACCTGAGCCAGCGCGTCCTCCAAAGCCGCCTGCACCGTTGGGCCATTGGCCTGCCGCTGGAAGCCGAAATAATCCGTCCCATCGTAGGCCACCACCGCCCGCACCCGCATCCCTAACCGCCCGAACTCACAAACTCACCCGCTGCAACCGCACCCGCCACCTGCCCACTTGCCCACTTGCAAACCTGCCACTTGCCCACTTGCATACTTGCAAACTTGCGCTCCCTACTCCTCCCCCACCAACTCCAACAACACCATCGGCGCGGCATCTCCCTTGCGCGGGCCCATCTTGTAAATCCGCGTGTACCCACCGGCACGCTCCATATAACGCGGCGCGATCTCCTCGAACAACTTTTTCAGCAAGTCAACCCGCGTGCCGTCGGGGTCTGTCGCCCAGCGGTATATCCGGCCGGCGGCCAGTCGCCGCGCGTGGACTCCCTTCTCCGGGGCCTCCTCCTCGGCCTGCAAACCTTTCTTCGCCAGCGTGATCAGTTTCTCCACCTGTCCCCGCACCGCTTTGGCCTTCGCTTCGGTCGTCATAATCCGCTCGTGGTGGAGCAACGCCGACACCAGATTGCGCCGCAAAGCGTTGCGATGCCCCATAGAGCGATTCAGTTTCTTACCGGCGACTCGATGCCGCATAACCCACCTCCTGTTACTCCTCCTCCTTCAGAAAACCGTTCTCCCGAAGGCGTTCTTTCAACTCGACCAGCGATTTCCTCCCGAAATTACGGATCGTCAGCAGCGTATCCTCCCCCATATCCAGCATTTCCAGCACCTCGCCCACGCTGGTTATGCCGGTGCGTCGGAGACAGTTGAACACGCGGACGCTCAACTCCAACTGTTCGATCGGCGTCTCGTAGGCTTCGGGGGGGATTCCCTCTTCTTCCTCGACGACCTCGTCCTCCTCGTCCAGCGTCAGGCCGGCGATGAGCCGTAGATGAGTGACCAAAATGCGGGCCGCTTCCTTGAGGGCGTCCAGCGGCGCGATGCGGCCATCGGTCCACACCTCCATCGTCAGCCGGTCGTAGTTGGTCATCTGCCCGACCCGCGCTTTGGTGATGTTGAAGGCCACCCGCTTCACCGGGCTGAAGATGGCATCCACCGGCAACATGCCGATCGCCATCCGCCCCCGGTCGTCCGCCGGTGAGTACCCCCGTCCCTGCTCCACAGTGAACTCGATGTCCAGGTTCACGTCCGGGGAGTCAACGGTGAAAAGGTACAGGTCGGGATTCAGGACTTCGATCTCCGGCGGGGCCTTGATGTCCCCGGCCGTCACCGTCCCCTCGCTCCGCACCTCGAGCACCATGCGCATCGGCTCTTGCGACTCCATCTTCAGACGGAGTTGCTTCACCTGCATGATGAACTGCATCACGTCCTCACGCAGGCCGGGGATGGCGGTGAACTCGTGTGGGATGTCGGTAATGCGGATGGAAGTCACCGCCGCACCCGGCAGCGATGAGAGCAACACCCGCCGCAGCGCGTTCCCCAACGTAATTCCAAAGCCACTCTCCAGGGGGCCAATCACGAACCGACCATACGTGCGAGAAATAGCATCTTTCTCAATTTTAGGCAGCACTTGAACTGACAACCATCGCCTCCTGTTTCAGCACCTGTGGCCATGTACTCTCAATGTGCGTCTATCGCCGGGCACACAGAGGCCCGCAGAGGAGGAAATCCTCCCCCTCTGCGTGACAGACCGTGCGCAGCCCCGGCACCCGGAAGTTACCGGGAGTAATACTCCACGATCAACAGTTCGTCAATGTTCATATCCACGTTCTCCCGCGCCGGAGCCTTCAGGACACGGGCGGATAGAGCATCGGCGTTCAGACTGAGCCAATCGGGGACTTTGCTCTCGTCCAACAGTTTGGCCCGCTCCTTGAAATACTTGCGCTTGCGGCTGCCCTCGCGCACCGCGATGGTGTCCTGCGGACGGACGATGTAGGACGGGATGTTAGTCCGTCGCCCGTTGACGACGAAATGACCGTGCTGCACCAACTGACGGGCCTGAGCCCGCGAGTCGGCGAACCCCAGCCGGAAGACGACGTTATCCAGCCGACTTTCCAGCAGGATGAGCAGATTCTCGCCCGTCATCCCCGGACGCCGCTCCGCCTCGCGGAAGTAACGCCGGAACTGTCGCTCCAACACGCCGTAGATACGGCGTACCTTCTGCTTCTCCCGCAACTGACGGTAGTAATCGGACACCCGGCGGCGGCGGAAACGAGCCATCCGGCCATGCTCCCCCGGCGGATACCCCCGGTCCTTCTCGAACGGGCATTTGGAGGAGAAGCACCGTTCCCCTTTCAGGAACAGTTTCTCACCCTCTCGACGGCACAATTTGCACACTGGGCCTGTATATCTCGCCATACTTCACTCCTCGCTCACCGTGGGCTACACGCGCCGCTTCTTCGGCGGACGGCAACCGTTGTGGGGGATCGGGGTCACGTCGGTGATGGAGCGCACCTTCAACCCCGCCGCCTGGATGGAACGGATCGCCGCCTCGCGCCCAGGGCCGGGGCCCTTGACGTACACGTCCACCTCGACCATCCCGTTGTCCATCGCGTCTCTGGCCGCCCGTTGCGCAGCCTGCCGGGCCGCGAAGGGGGTGCTCTTCCGCGAGCCCTTGAACCCCACCGTCCCGCCGCTGGCCCAGTTGATGACGTTGCCGTGTTGGTCGGTCATCGTCACGATCGTGTTGTTGAACGTCGCGTGAATGTGAGCCTGCCCAAACGGCACATTCTTTTTCACCCGACGCCGTCCCCGGCGTCGTCCGCCGTGCCTGTCTCGCGCCATTACTCCTCCCACAAAATTACAGCATCAAACGGATTACTTCTTCTTCATCCCACGCCGCCGCCCACGCCCCGGCACCGTCTTGCGCGGGCCGCGCTTGGTGCGGGCGTTGGTGCGCGTGCGCTGACCGTGTACCGGCAAGTTGCGCCGATGACGCAGCCCCCGATAGCACCCGATGTCCTTCAGGCGGCGGATGTTCATCTGCACCTCGCGCCGCAGGTCGCCCTCGACCAGGTACTCCGGGCTGTCAATCACCGCCCGCAACGCGGTAATCTCCGACTCCGTCAGATCCTTGACTCGCTTGTCCGGGTCCACGCCGGCCTTCCGCAAAATCTCGTTGCTCAGGCTGCGCCCGATGCCGTAGATGTAGGTTAGGCCGATCTCCACCCGCTTGTTCCTGGGTAAGTCAACTCCCGCAATACGCGCCATGCTTCCCCTCCGCTCTACCCTTGTCGCTGCTTATGCTTGGGATTCTCGCAAATCACCCGCACCACGCCGCGCCGCCGGATTATCTTGCACTTGGGACAACGTTTCTTCACCGAAGGTGATACTCTCATCGCACTACCTCCTCTTACAGCCGGGTCAGTATCTCCGCCCCGTTCTTGGTGATGACGATCGTATGCTCGAAATGAGCCGTCAACCGCCCGTCCCGCGAGACCACCGTCCAGTGGTCATCCAACACATCCACTTCCTTGCCGCCGGTGAGCAACATCGGTTCCAGGGCGACCGTCATCCCGCGTCGCAGCCGCACCCCTTTGCCGTGGACGCCGAAATTCGGCACCTGGGGGGCCTCGTGCATCTTCCGTCCTATGCCGTGCCCGGTGTACTCCCGCACGACGTTGTACCCCCGGCTTTCGGCGTACTCCTGGATGGTGGCCGAGATGTCTCCGGTTCGATTGCCCACCCGGGCGGCGGCGATTCCGGCGTACAAGGCCCCCTCCGTCGCCTCCAAGAGCCGCTGGGCCTCCGGGCTGATCTTCCCCACCGGCAGCGTGATGGCCGCGTCGCCGTGATAGCCGTCCAGGAAAGCCCCCACGTCTATGCTGACAATGTCCCCTTCTTCGAGCACGCGCGGCCCCGGTATGCCGTGTACCAGTTCATTGTTGACCGAGGCGCAGATACTGGCCGGAAAAGGGTATTCCGCCCCCGGCGGATAGCCCTTGAAAGATGGGATGGCGTTGTGCTTGCGAATCAACTCATCCGCCAGAGCGTTCAAATCCGCCGTCGTCACCCCCGGCACGACCCATTCTTCCCGCATTCGCGCCAGCACCTCGGCCACGATCGCCCCGGCCCGGCGCATCCTGTCAATCTCTCTTGCCGATTTGAGGATTATCAAAGGACTTTCACACTTCCTAGATGAACTTCTCGTAATGGCGCATCAGGAGTTGCGCTTCCAACTGGCGCACCGTGTCCAGCACCACGCCGACCACGATGAGCAGCCCGGAAGCGGTAATCAGCAACACCCGCGTCTGCAAGAACAAGTCCACGATGAAGGGCAGCACCGCCACGCCACCCAGGAAGAGCGCACCCACCAGCGTAATCTTCCGGTAAACCGAGTTGATGTAATCCGCCGTCTTCTTCCCCGGCCTGATTCCGGGGATGAACCCGCCCTGCCGTTTCAACATCCCCGGCAAGTCCTGTTGCTGCACCATAATGTCGGTGTAGAAGTAGGTGAATCCCACCACCGCCAGGAAGTACAGCACCCCGTACCAACCGCTCTGCCCGCTGAAGAAACTCATCATTTTCTGGGCGAACTGGGCCACCGACGGGTTGGAACTGGCCACGAAAAACTGGGCGATGACCGCCGGGAAAGTGAGGATGGACTGGGCGAAAATCAGCGGGATCATTCCGGCGGTGTTCACCCGCAGGGGGATGTGGGTACTCTGCCCCTGATAGACCTTGATACCCCGCACCCGCTTGCCGTACTGCACCGGGACGCGCCGCTCCCCTTCCTGCACGACGACGATGACGAACATCGTGATGGCCGTGATCGCCAGGAAGACCAGCACCAACATCACCGCCGTACCGACCCCCTGCCCCATGCCCTGAGTCCAAATCCGGGCCACATTCTGCGGCA
>JALWUZ010000055.1 GCA_027079895.1 Anaerolineae bacterium | reverse complement strand
GGTCGCCGTTGTAGAGGCCGATCCAGGAGCGGCCCTGGGAGGGCGGCGTCTGGTCAATGGACGCCGGGTAGTCGTTGTACCCCGCCGCGCCGGAGCGGTTGACGACGCCGATGAGCACGTCGCCGGGGCCGCCGAAGAAGACCGGCTCGTCCAGGGTGTAGTTGTTCCAGGTGACGCCGTCGTTGTACATGACGGTCACGTACTGGGAGTAGAGGAACGTGGCTCCGGTGCCGGGGTCGCCGTCCCCATCGGTATCCTCCCACAGCACCAACTCGATGTCGTCACCGACGGCGATGCGGTCCCGGAAGAGGAGTGAGACTTGGTCGAGTGAGAAGGGGAAGTCGGCGGGGTCCGGCGTGAAGCGGTTGAGCCAGACGAACTGGCCGCCGCTGGTCAGGCCGATGGAGTTCTCGGAGGAGCCATCGTCCACGAAGAGTTGGATGTCACCGGAGGGCGTCCACGGGTTGGACGGAACGCCTTTCTCACCGGTGGTCGGATGCTCAAGGACGAAGTCCTTGCGCTGGTGATGACTGGGCGGGCTGCCGGGGATGGTCTCTTCGAAGCCGCCCGGCAACTCGTACAGTTCGTAGTTCGCCACCGCACCGCCGGCGTTGCTCACCGTCACCGAGAAGGTGTCGCTCTCACCCAGGGTCAGGGTAGTTTCCAGACCGGAGGGGGTGTAGCTCAGCATGCCGGCGGGGAGGTTGAAGTCGAAGCCAACGGTATCGCTGACGAGCACGTTGACGTCGGCCGCCACCGTGCCGTAGTAGTCCATCGTGGCGGTGAAGGTGTGGGTGCCGGCCGGGGAGAAGAGGGTATAGAAGGCGTCATCCACAGCCTCATCCTCGGTCGCCATCGCGGTGAAGGTACCGCCGCTGTCGTTGGAGACTTCGGCTCCGGTCAGGGCGTCGCCGGTGTTGGCATCGTAGACGTTGCCGACCACCAGGCCGCCGCCGGTCGGCGGGACGCAGACTGGGTTGCCGATGACGACGTTGTCCACCTGCCACCACCACTCCCAGTTGGCGTTGTAGTAGTGGAAGCGGACGCGCACGTCGGGCTGCCCGGCGGCGATGGCGGAGATGTCTATCACCTCGTGGTCCGGGCCGCGGAGATCGAGGCCGTGCTGTTGCCAGACGTTGGTCCAGGTGTTACCACCGTCCACGCTGACGTCCACATCGGCGTAGTCGGCGCCGGTGTAGGTGTAGTAATCGGTGTCGAACTCCACCAGGACCGTGGAGAGCGACGAGGCGTCGAAGGGCGGCGAGATCAACTCGGTGTCCTGCCAGCCGGACGGGCCATAGTTGTCGCTGTCCACGACGGCGAAGCCGCCGGTGCCGCCGGTCAAGTTACCGTGATGGCCGGGGTCATCGAACTTCCAGACCTGACCGTTGCCTATGTTGTCCACCACCGTCCAGCCGGCGGGCACGTCGCCGCTCTCGAAGGACTCGACGACGCCGTCGGCGATGGTGTAACCGGGAGCGGTGCAGAGCGGGTCGGCCTGGAGAGCGATGTTGACCGTGGTGTCACCGGTCAGCGGCGGGACGTTGACCGCCGCCGTCTCGTAGCCGTCCACCCAGGCGTTGACGTTGAAGACGAAGTAGGTGCCCTCGGCCAGGACTATGTCGTAGTAGCCGTCGGTCGGGTCGGTCCAGAAGAGGGTGTCGGTCGGGTAGCCGCTGACACGGATGGAGGCGTAGAGCGGCCAGCCGGTGTTGGCGTCGGTGACGTAGCCGCTGACGTGGTACAGTTGGGCCGGCGGCAGGTGGAAGTCCTGCACGACCACGCTATTGGTGACGACGTTCACGTTCTGCACGTCCGCGCCGTAGCCGTAGTCGCCGGTGGCGGTGAAGACGTGGGTCCCGCTGGGGGAGAAGATGGTGTAGAAGGCGTCGTCAATGGCGTCGTCGTCGGGGGTCTCCTCCGCCGTGGCCTCCAGGCCGCTGTCGTTGAACACCGTGGCCCCTACCTGCGGCGTCGTGCCCTGATCGTAGACGTTACCGACGACCAGGCCGCCGTTGGTGGGAACGTCGCAGCCGGTGGTGACCATCACGTCGTCAATGTAGTAGCCGTACTCGTTGACTCCGGCGTCGCTGGTCAGTCCCCAACGGAACTGGACGGTGCCGCCGGCGGCCGCGGAGATGTCGTACCGCATCTCGGTCCAGTCGCCGTCGGTGCTGGCCCGCCAGAGGTCGGTCCACGCGCCGCCGTTGATGCTGACTTGAGCGTAGGCGTAGTCGAAGCCGCGCTCCATGTGCCAGGCCTGCATCCACCTGACGGAGACGATGGTCCCCGGCGTGTAGGACGAGAGGTCAATCACCGGGGAGGTCAGGTAGTAACTGGCGTAGTCGTCGTAGTTGCCGTCCAGGTCGGTGCCCCAGCACTTGGAGCCGGAAGCGCAAGTGTAGGGCCAGGTGGACGGGGTGCCCCACTCCCACTCATCATTGGTACCGTTGTGGGTGTAGCCGCCGTCGTCCGCCTCGAAGTCCTGGAAGTAGACCGTGTCGCTCGGCGTGTAGCCGGGCGCGGAGCAGGTGCCCCGGTCGGCCAGGAGGGCGAAGTTCACCACCTGACCGGTCGCGCCGACGGTCACCGGAGTCACGGCCGGCGTGTAACCATCCACCCAGGCGTTGACGGTGAAGGTGAAGGTCATGCCCTGCACCAGTGCGACTTCGTAGTAGCCGGTCGCCGGGTCGGTCCACACCGGGCCGTAGGGATAGCCGGCGATGTCAATCGCGGCGTAGAGCGGCCAGCCGGTGTCGGCGTCCACGACGGTGCCGGAGACGATGGAGGTGGGCAACGGGGTCAGTGAGAAGTCCTGCGTGACCGTAGTCTGCTCGGTGATGGTGATCCCGTAGGCCGCCTGCGGCTGGTAGCCGTAGGCCGCGGCGGTGACGGTGTAGACGCCGGGCTGCATGGCCGGGAAGCCGTACAGGCCCTCTTCGTTGGAGTAGGAGATGTAGGTGCGCTCCGCTTCCGCCGTCACCTCGGCGTTGGCGATCGGGTCACCGGTGGTGTCATCGGTGATCGTGCCTTGCAGTTTGCCGGTCGCCGCCAGGCACTCCGGGAAGGCGAAGGAGGCGATGCGGGTCTGCCAGGGGGCGGAGCCGGTCGTCTCGATGTACTCGGTGGTGAACCAGAAGGTGCAGTCGTCCGTCGGGTCCACCATCATAGAACTGTAGTCGCCCCACCGCGAGGCCGGGTGGGTCTGGGAACCGCTTCCGGCGATGATCTCGCCTTCGCCCAGAGTCATCTCGCCCAACGGGTCGCCGGCCAGGCGGCCGGTGTAGCGGATGGAGGGGTAGACGGTGTTGCTGGAGACGGAATAGCCGAGGGCGATGTTGCCCGCTCCGTCCATCGCCACGCTGCCCATCCAGCGATGCTCATCGTCCGGGGCGAAGGTGCCCTGCTGGTAGACGAAGGCGTTCGGGCCGGGCTCGCGGATCTCGTACCAGCGGACGCCGGCATGGTCGTTGCCGTCCACGTCCACGGTGTGATCGGTCACCAGCACGCCGTAGGAGCCGAAGTTGCGGTACCAGAGGTGCATCATCAGCCGGTCGGCGATGGCGTCCAGGCCTACGCCGGTGCCCGGCTGGGGTATGCAACTGCGGGCTCCGCCGCACATGTTGGAGTCGAAGGGGGCGACGACGATGTCCTTGACCAACTGGAAGGTGGAGTTGTCCGGGTTGTCCCAGTCGGTGTGGAACTCGAAGATGTGGAAGATGTCGTCGGTCCCGGACCAGTCCATGTCCACCGAGGCGAAGTAGTTCGGCGTCCCTTCAGGCGGCGGGGTCAGGCCGGCCAGGTTGCTGGGCAGGATTCCCCAGTAGCCCCAGGCGGAGATGTCGAAGTATTGCATCCTGGCGTCCTCGCCGTTGAGCATCTTGTCCCGCTCGAAGACCCAGGCCCCGGAGCCCGACGTGCCCCCGCCGGTGGCGAACTGGTTGGCCGACATGTAGTAGCCGTCCGGCCAGACGCCCAACTTGGGGTAGTCGTTCATCTTGGTCTCGGAGACCAAGAAGGTGTAGGGGTACCAATCGTCGGGGTTGTTGGTGGGATTGGGCCCTTTGGAGACGGCGATGCACTGGTAGAACGGGCCGCTGGGGTAGTTCGGCAAGCCGAACTGGGTCAGGAGCCAGCGGTCGGCCAGTTGGTCGTAGAGCACTACCGGGTCGCCATCGTTGGTGTCGTGGCAAACATCCCCGGCCGGCCACAGGTCGCTAGGATGGAAGGGGCCGTAGAGGAGGTTGCCCTCTTTGTCGTAGATGGCGGTGGAGAGGTTGACCATCTGGACGTAGTGGTTGGGGCCTACCGCGCCGTTGGTATCGGGCGGCAGGACGCCGTCCACGTTGTTGACGCCTTCGAAGTTGACGATGGGCTCCGGGATGTTCTGGGCTCCCATCGCGCTCTGCCGCACGGGGTCAACGAAGTCCGGGGCCTCCGCGCCTTTGGAGACGGGACGGCCCAGGGTCGCGCGACCGATGGTCTCCCGCACGACCTGGTCCTTCGAGGGGTCAACGGTGGGCGCCGGAGGGAGCCCCCGCGTGTCCGCCGGAGCAACCGGCCCGCGGACCACCGGATTGGTCAGCAGCAACGGAGCCGGCGGCAGGGGGTTGTCCTGGGACGCGCCCGTGGAAGGAGAGGCCACCGCCGTGGCGTCGGCTTTAGCGGTCGGTGCCTTGAGCGGCACCTTGCTAGTCGGTGCCGGGGCGGTCGCCGGTTGTGATGCCGCTTGAGCCCCACTCATCGGCCAGAGCGTCAGGGCCATGCTGAGCACCACAATCAGGTTGAGTAAATAACTTATCTTGGCTCTCACAGACGTTCCTCCTTGAACTTACAGATTTGTTCCAACGTATCGGTGGGTTACTTCCAGTTGTCAACGATCGTCTCGATAACATCACCTCCTTTCGTATGTGACACAACACAGCCTCATCGAGCGTCAGAGTGAACTACGTCCTGCTGTCATCTCAAGAGATTCATCTGGTTTAAGGCTGCCTTTTACCGGAAATAAGGGGTGAGAGTAACGAAGAGTTACGGAGAAGTGCTGAAAAAAGCACCTGTTCAAAGGATGTGAGCAGGTGCGTTTCGGTCAACACGCAGGGATGAATGAGGGATTGTCACCACCATGTACCAGTTACTGATTTCCACCATAATCCCTCCCAAGAAGACGACCCCGCGCAAGGCCAACCTGGCGCCGGGGGAAAAGTGCCCCCAATTATACACGTAAGCCTTGCGATGTCAAATTCACGTACAGGTAAAATGTTACCGATGTGGTATCACTCCCTAAAATCGTAATGTTACCGGAGGCGTAAGATGTCCGACAAAGAGATGACCATCTGGGAGGGGGCGAGAGCACCACAACTGACGGATGTCTCCAGCCTCGGTAACATCATCTCCCGACTCGACACGGATGTGGAGCGGCGGAGGCGATACGCGAAGAGCGATTTCTTGACACCCCCCGTCCGCGTGGTACAATCTCTTCCACGTCACACCAACCCAGGAGGCCTGAGAATTGAGCGAGCCATACTACGACGTTATCCGCCCGCACGGGGGCGTGCTGGTTGACCGGGTACTGCGCGGCGAGGTGCGTGACGCCGTCCGCGAGCGGGCCGAGGGGATGCTGAAAATCCCGTTGAACAAGATGAACCTTTCCGATTTGGAGTTGCTGGCGGTGGGAGCATTCAGCCCGCTGACCGGCTTCATGCTCAAGGCGGACTACGACCGGTGCGTCGAGGAGATGCGGCTGGCGAACGGTCTGGTCTGGTCTATCCCCGTCACGCTGGCGGTGGAGCAGGAGGTGGCCGACCGCGTTCAGGAGGGCCGCGAGGTGGCGTTGTGCGAAGGAGAGCGCGTCCTGGCGGTGATGGAGGTGATGGAGAAGTACCCCTACGACCGTCAGGTGAAGGAGCGGGAGGCCCGCGAGGTCTATCGCACGACCGAGGAGGCCCATCCCGGCGTCGCCCGGCTCTACCGGCAGGGGGACGTGCTCCTGGGCGGCGACATCTGGCTGGTGGACTGGCCCGGCGCGGTCAAGACCGAGTTCCCCGAACTGCGCCACACCCCCGCCGAGACCCGCCGGATGTTCGCCCGGCGCGGCTGGCGCTCCGTCGTCGGCTTCCAGACCCGCAACCCGATCCACCGCGCTCACGAGTACATCCAGAAGACGGCGTTGGAGATCGTGGACGGCCTCTTCCTCCACCCGCTGGTCGGCGAGACGAAGAAGGACGACATCCCCGCCGATGTGCGCATCGCCTCCTACCAGGCCATCCTGCGGGATTACTACCCCGCCGACCGGGTGCTGTTGGGCGTCTTCCCCGCCGCCATGCGGTACGCCGGGCCGCGCGAGGCCATCTTCCACGCCCTGGCCCGCAAGAACTACGGCTGCACCCACTTCATCGTGGGCCGCGACCACGCCGGAGTGGGCAAGTATTACGGCACTTACGATGCCCAGGACATTTTCGACCAGTTCGACCCCGATGAGATTGGGATCGTCCCCTTCAAGTTCGAGCACGCTTTCTACTGCCGGAAGTGCAAGGCGATCGTCTCCGCCAAGACCTGCCCCCACGGCAGGGAGGATTGGGTTTTCCTGAGTGGCACGCAGGTACGGGAGATGTTGGAGCGCGGGGAGATGCTGCCGGAGGAGTTCACCCGCCCGGAGGTCGCCCGCGTCCTCCTCGAAGGGGTACAGCGGCACAGACAAGAGGCCCACAGTGTTCAAACTCTTCAAGCGCAGTAAACGGCGCAAGGTGCTCGTCCTGGGGCTGGATTGCGCCCCCCCCGCCGTCCTCTTCCACACCTCCGCCGAGGGCCCGCTGGGGCTGAAAGACCAACTCCCCAACATCAGCCGCCTGATTGACGAGGGAATCTACGGGCCGCTCTCCAGTTCCATCCCCTGTATCACCGTCCCGGCCTGGTGCTCGATGCTCTCCAGCAAGGACCCCGGCGTCCTGGGGTTCTACGGCTTCCGCAATCGGGCCGACCACTCCTACGACAAGATGACCATCGCCACCGCCAACGCCATCCACGAGAAGCGCGTCTGGGACATCTTGACGGAGGCCGGGCGGAAGTCGGTCGTCGTCGGCGTCCCGCAGACCTACCCCGTCAAGCCGCTCGACGGCTATCTCATCAGCAGTTTCCTCACCCCCAGCACCCGGCGGCAGTACACCTATCCGAACGAGTTGCGGTTCGAGATTGACCGGGTGTTGGAGGGCCGTCCCTACGATGTGGACGTGCCCCACTTCCGCACCGAGGACAAGGACTTCCTCCTGAAGCAAATCCAAGAGATGACCGAAAAGCGGTTCACGGTCATCAAGTACCTCCTGCGGGAGAAGCCCTGGGATTTCTTCATGTTCGTGGAAATCGGCCTCGACCGCATTCATCACGGGATGTGGAAGTTCTGGGACCCGGCTCACCCCCGGCACGAGCCCGGCAATCCCTACCAGGACAGCATCCCCGCCTACTACCGCTATCTGGACCGGGAGATTGGGGAGATTCTGGGGATGATTGACGACGATACCGTCGTCCTGGTCGTCTCCGACCACGGGGCAAAGGCGATGGAGGGCGGGTTCGCCGTCAACGAGTGGCTGCGGAAGGAGGGGCTGCTGGTGCTGAAGGACGAGCCCCGATACGAGGGGGTCATCCCCTTCGAGAAGGTGGAGGTGGACTGGGAGAAGACGACCGCCTGGGGAGCGGGGGGATACTACGCCCGCATTTTCCTGAACGTCGCCGGACGCGAGCCCCAGGGGAAGATTCCGCCCCAGGATTACGAGAAGGTGCGCGACCAGGTCAAGGAGATGATCGAGGCCATCCCGGACCACGAGGGGAAGCCGATGGGGTCGGTAGTCTTCAAGCCGGAGGAGTTGTACCGCACGGTGCGCAACGTCCCGCCCGACCTGCTGGTCTATTTCGGCAACCTGCGCTGGCGTTCCATCGGCTCCTTCGGCCTGCCGGAACTCTACACTTTCAAGAACGACCTGGGCCCCGACGACGCCAATCACGACCAGAACGGGGTGTTCGTCCTGTGGGACCCGCGCCGCAATCACGGGGGACAGTACGCCGAGGGGTTGCAGTTGATGGATGTGGCTCCGACGGTGCTCAAGTTGCTGGGGGTGGATGTGCCCGCCGATATGCAAGGCCATCCCATCCCCGCGTTGAGGTGATATCTGAAGACAATGAGCCAGACAGGAAACGCGAAAACAGGGGGCGGGGGGAGCCCCCTGTCTTTGTTTGTGTGGGTTGTGCTGGCGGTGACGCTGGCGGCGACGGCTTACCTGGTCGGCGCGGGGCTGGCGCAACACTGGCTGGCCGGTGAGCCGGTCGCCTCGGTCGCGGCGGAAGTGACGGCCACCGCCTCCGTCCCGACGCTGGCCGCCTCCACCCGCCTCGTCCCCGGCGAGCCGGCCGAGGGCTCCCTCGACTCCGGCGAGGCGGAGGACGAGTGGCGGTTCTACGGCTACGCCGGCCAGTCCGTCACCGTCGAGACCTGGTTCCATCCCGGCGCGGGTTCCAGCGTGGACGCGGAAATCGCCCTCAAGTTGTTCACCCCGGCCGAGGAGCAGGTGGCCGAGGAAAGCGGCTCGATCTTCCTGACCCCGTACCTCTTCGTCCCGCAATTGCCGACCAGCGACCTCTACCGCCTGCGGGTGGAGCCGCTTTCCCCCGCGCCGGGGCGGTACTCGCTGCTGCTCACCCTGGCCGCAGGAGGGGCTCCGGCCACACCGGGGGCTCCGCCGCCGCCCCGTCCCACGCTGGTCGAGCCGGAAGAGTTCCTCGTCACCGTCGCC
>JALWUZ010000054.1 GCA_027079895.1 Anaerolineae bacterium | reverse complement strand
TCCCGCCGCAGCACGCGCCGGGCCTTCCTGCTGGCCCGGCGCGTGCTGCGGCGGGAGGACGTGGAGGTGCGCTGGTTCGACGCCGACCGCGCTCTCATCCTCCCGCCCGACGAGGGCGTCCGTCGCTACCTGTGCGCCGATTTCGTCCACCCGGACCGGTATCTGTTCGACCGCTGGATGAGCGCGGCGACCGTCCTCCTGGAAGACGATGCGGGACGTTATCGGCTTTACGAGGCGGCGGGGGGGCCGTGGGTGGGGCGCGAGTTGGAGGCCGTCGCGGAGCGATCACGCGCCTTCAGCGACCTGGCGATGACCGCGCCGGTGACGCTTCCGGTCTCTTTCGGCGACCGGGCCGTCTTTTTAGGGCACGCGCTGGCCGCCGACCATCTGCCGCCGGGGGGAGAGGTGCATCTCGTGGTCTACTGGCGGGCCAACGGGCCCGTCTACGAGCCGCTGACCAGTTTCGCCCATCTGCTCGGCGGGCCGGGGACGGTTCTCGGCCAGTACGACGGGTTCGACGTGCCCGCCTGGTACTGGGAGCCGGACGCCGTCATCGCCCAAGTCTACCGCTTCTCCATACCGCCGGACACGCCGCCGGGGGACTATCCGCTGGAGGTAGGGCTCTACAATCCGCAGACGATGGAGCGTGTGCCGGTTCTGTCCGCCGCCGGGGAGCCGCACGGCGACCGGTTGGTGCTGGGGACGGTCTCCGTGCGGTGAATGACGATTTGACTTAAACCCCACTTGACGGTACAATCGGTGAACTTCAAGATTGGGCTCAGACGCCCCAGGTACACCGTTACGAGTTGACACAAGAGCGAGGAGGTTGAGATGATTCTGAGAGGTAAACTGTATGCCGAGACCCCCATCTATCGCGGCAACGCCCGCAAGACGCTTTTCACCCGGGACGGCGACGGAACCCACCGCCTGGTCTCCCTGGCCGGGGAGATCTCCGGCACCGCACAATCCCTGATGGACGCTTTCATCGGGCAGTCGCGCAACGGCAAGAATCGCGGGCTGTTGAACCGGCTGTGGAGACGGCTGTACGGCGAGGGGATGCCCGGCGGCCTCATCACCGGCGTCGAATGCACTTTGCAGGAGAGCAGTTACACCCGCGACCGTTTTTTCGACATGCGGATGGGCCTCAAGTTGGACCCCGACCGGTGGGCCGCCGAGTCGAACGCGAACTACAAGATGGAGACGGTGTTCAAGGGCGCGGTGTTCGACTTCGTCCTGCACGTCAAGGAGTCAATGCTCGAGAGAGGGCAGAACGCCGCCCGCCTCTACTACCTTCTGCGGGAATTGCAGGAGGGCCGCTTCTGGTTCGGGGCCGGGAAGAGCAAGGGGCTGGGCCGGGTGCGCCTGGAGATGGAAATCCCTGAGGCCATCGCCGCCGCAGCCGCGACGGTCCCGGCCGTCCAGCCCGGCGTCAATCACCTGCGGGTGGTGCTGACCTTCAACGCGCTGAACCCCGTCCTGGTCGGCTGGAACTGGGGCAAGGTGGACCCGGATATGCCCTCCTTCGCCGCCATCGAGGGCCGCCGCCTGGTGGAGGCTATGCGCGTCATCCCCCGTCCCATCCGCGAGCGGTTGGAGATGAGCCTGGCCGGGCCGATCCTCAATCCGGAGGATTGGAAAAAGAAGTTCGCCGCCTACCTGCCCAGAGCGATCGCCATCTGGCTGCAAGAGCAGGCCGCCGGCGAGACGGAGAACTGGGTACTGACCTCCAAAGCCCTGACCAAACTCGGCAAGGGGAAGTACGGCCTGTCCAAGAAAGTCATCGCCTTGATTCAACCGCTCGCCGAACAGCCTTTCCCCACCCAGGAGGCCGCCCGTGAGGCCTTCGAGGAGGCGTTGGGGGACAAGGCCAACATGGCCAAGCGCATCCTCAAAGTGATGGTGCGCCGTCAGGAGTCCAGTTACGCCTTCCCGCAGGAGGAGTGGCGGGAGGTGGCCGACGCGCTGGGGTTCGAGGCGGCTTTGGAGGAGGTGCTGGCCGCCCACATCCACAGCGAGGATGAACTGGTCGAGGTGCTGACCCCGGCCTGCGAGAAGATCCTCCCCTGGCTCTACGAGCAGATTGACCAGCAGATCAACCTGATTCGGAGCGATTCCTGGGTAGACGCCGAGATCGCCACCCGCGAGGAGCACCTCCAAATCAAGCGCATGCTCCTTCAGCGCAAGATCGGCGAGTACCAGTGGGGCGACCCGGACGCCGTGCCGGAGGGCATCCGCCCGGCCACCTGGCGGGCTTTCCTCGAGGCCCATCGCCGGGTCAAGTACCGCCACATGCTCAACCCCAAGAACCTGAACAAGAGCATCGTCAACGACGAGAATATGATTGCTTTCCTCAAGACCTACCGGGAACTGGCCCGGCAGGAATTGGCGCAGGCTCCCAACGTGGACTTCCGCGCCGGAGGGCCTTTCAACCGGGTCATCTCCCGACGGTACGGCAAGCCCTACGACACGGTGTTTATGCGCATGCTGACCTGGTCGCCGTCCGCGCAGGAGGAGGGAATGTGGGAGATCTACGTCCCCGGCAGCACTCTCAAGGGGGCGTTCCGCAAACGGGCCGCGCAGGTGCTGAATACCCTCTGGGGGGAGTCGGGGCGGACGAAGCGGGTGCTGGAGCGGCTCTTCGGCGCCCAGGGGAAGCGGGGGCTGGTGCTGTTCTCCGACGCCTACCTGACCGACCCCCTCGACCCGGAGCGGGCCTGGTGCTCGATGGACGGGGTGCGGATGAATCCCCGCACCGGGCGACCCGTCGAGGCCGCCAAGCGGGATTACCTCTTCGCCTACGGCGACCACCTGACGTTCCGCATGCAGTTGGACTTGCAGGACGTGACGGAGGACGACCTGGAAGCCCTCACCGTCCTCGCCCACCTGCTCGACGATTTCCGCAAGGGGGATATCCCCATCGGCGGCGAGAAGACCAGCGGGTTCGGCTGGGTGCGGGCCAGCGTCGCCGGGCTCATCTGGCGGACGACGGGGTCGGACGCGGCGGGGGCGCGCCTGTTCGGCGAGCGGGAATTGACCCCGGACGGTATCTGGCAGCGGCTGGACCTGGAAGGGGCGGAAGCGGAGGAGGCACTTCGGGCCCTCGCCCCCTTGTCGCCTGCCAAGCCGCAGGTGGCCCAGAAGCCACCCCGGGCCGCCGCCGGGTTCATCTCCCATCGGGCCTTCGGGGGGCACTGCGGCACGCTGACGGTGGAGGCGGAGGTGCTGACCCCGCTCCACATCCGCGAGAGCGGCGAGCCGTCCTTCACGGCGATGTTGGAGGAGGGCCCGGTCAACGGCTGGGATTTCTTCTCTATGTCGCCGCCGGAGGCCTCCAAGCGGGAGGCGGAGCGCGTCTACGCCCTGCCCAGCAACAGTCTCAAGGGGATGATTCGCCAGATCTACGCCATCGCCAGTGACTCCCGCAAGGGTGGCGCTGACCTCGGCCACCTGAACCCGGTGGAGAGCCTCTTCGGCTGGGTGGGGACGGGGCCCAATCAAGCCCTGATGGGGCGGCTCTCCTTCGGCTTCGGCCTGTTCGACGAGCCGGAATTGGCCTGGTACAAAGTCCCGTACCCCTACGGCCAATGGCAATACACGGGTGGCGCGTGGCACGAGACGGAAAGCGGCCCGTCCGCCAAGTTGCTCATCGCCAACACCTGGCGGCTCTTCCCGCACGCCCCGCTGGCTCCCATCGCCCAACGCCTGGACGAGTTCCACCCGGACACTTTCCAGGCCAGTTACTTCCGCGCCATCCTGCCCGGCTCGCGGGCGCGGTTCACCATCCGGTTCTGGAATCTGGAGGACGAGGAGTTGCGGCGGCTGATCTGGTCGGTGGTGTTGGAGCCCGACCTGGCGCACAAACTGGGACACGCCCGTTATCTAGGCTTCGGCAGCCTGCGGCTCAGCATCCAACCGGAGAGTTTCCTGATTGATTGGGAGAAGCGGTACTCCGGCGACGATTGGCGGCTGCCGCTGGTGGCGGACGAGTGGCTCGACACCGGCGTCATCCGTAACTACCCGGCCCTGCGGAAGGCTCTTCATGCTCAGTAGTTTCGACTGGCTGCGCCGCAGTCGCACCGGCGCGGAACTGTTGGCGACTTTGGTTTTCCTGCGTACCCGGCCCGATCTCTTCCCGCCCCAGGAGGAGTGGGAGGAAATCGGGCCGCCTATTTCCGCCCTGGACGAGCCCTGTGAACGGTGTTGGCTGTACGCTCATCCGCCGGAGATGCGGTACTGCCCCACCTGCGCGGCCATCACCACCCAGGCGCGGTACGTGGACCGCCGCTCACGCCAGGCGGTCCTCGTGTGGGGGTACGTCAACCGCCTGCCCCGCCACCTGTGGGCGCACGAGGGGTTCTACGCCGAGCACGTGTGGGGCGATTTCGTCCTGGATGAACGCCACTTTCTGCTGATGATGCACCGCCGCCAGTTGAAGCCCTGGTTGCAGGAATTGGTGCTCTACCACGGCTCCGACCTGCGCGGGATGGTGCAGATTTTCCCTCCGTCCGGCAACCGACCGGGCACCAGTATGGGGGAGATTCTGTGCCGGGTCAATCATCAGGAGAGACGGTACGCGATGGACTCGTTGCGGGTGCGGTTCTTCTCCTCCCCGCACCAACTCCTGAAGCCGTCTGTGCTGGAAAAACAGGGCATCCTGACCTTCGAGGTGGCCGATTTCTTGAGCCTGTTGGAGATGGCGGCGGTGTTCAGGACGGTGTTGCGCCCGGAGGAGCAGGAGATTCTCTACCAGTTGGTGAATCTGGACAACCCCGGCGAGGAGCGGTTCTACTGGGGACGGCTGATGGGGATGTTGACCCAGGAGGCCAAAGATATGCTGAACTCGTGGCGGGTGCGTCACTGGCCGCCTCAGCGGATTCGGCTGTTGTACGACCTCATCGAGTATGTGGAATTTTATCAAGCCGATTAAACTGATTCGCTACCTCATCGTTTGGAGAGTCACCGGGTCGCTGGTGCGCCTTCCCCGCTGGCTGCCGTCGGACATCTCCCTGGTGCTGGGCACGACGATCGCGAACCGTCTCCCGACCCAACAGGGGTTGCCCTGGCGCAAGGCGTTGGCCGTCTGGGACGAGTTCGGCGGCCCCGCCGTCGTCGGGCAGCCGAAGCAGGTCTTGGGCTTCCCCATCGCCGACCCCTGGCCAGTGAAAGTCGTCCTGTTCCCCTACCCCGGCAAGTGGACTTACGGGCAGGATGAGTTGATTCTGTGGGAACTCAAGTTGCTGGGGGAGGACGCCGATCACGGCTTTTTCCTGGAGTTCATCCTCCCGACGATGGAGGAGGTCGGCAGTCAGGCGCAATGGCGTCAACAGAGCACGGTCTGGGGGCGGTTCGACGTGCATGCGATTTACGTCGCCCGCGGGCCGCGCTGGGAGCCGATCGTGCGCGGCGGCCACCTGGATTTGAGTTACCGGGCCACTCCGACCCAGTGGGCCGAGGGCCTGTCGTTCGAGTGGCAGTCGGACAGGGTGCCGGATACGCTGACCTGGCGGACCCCCTTCGACCTGACACCCGGCGACCGCGTTTACAAGCGGCGGTCGGCGCCTTACAAGGATGAGTTGCCGACGCTGCGCCGCCTCCTCGAAGCGTTGCAGGCCCGGATGAGCGACCTGCTGCCCGGCAAGCATCACGCACCGACGGACATCCTGGACGCCCTGGACGCCGACGAGCGGGACGCCTTCCTGGGGGCGTTGGAGCACGCCGCCACCATCCCCATCGCCCGCACCGCGCTGGAACCGGGGCGTTACATACCGGGCCGGTGGAGCGGTTCGGTGCGCTACCCGGTCATCCCGCGCCCCCTCATCCCCTACCTGACGCTGGCCTCAATCCTCCACATCGGCCGGCAGACTCATCTGGGGTGCGGCACGTTCTCCATCTCGGCAAGTTGACTATGAGCGGCGAACCCACTGTGGACTCTCGACCCCATCTGTCCGTCATCATCCCCTGCTACAACGAGGAGAAGAATCTCCGGCGGGGGGTGCTGGCGGAGGTGCAGCGTTATCTGGCCGAACAGGATTATCCCTGGGAGGTGCTCATCGTCAACGACGGCTCGACGGACGGCAGCCGGGCTCTGGTGCAGGAGTTCGTCGCCGACGCGGAGCACTTCTTCCTGCTCGACATCCCGCACGGGGGGAAGCCGGCGGCGGTCTGGGCCGGGATTCAGCGGGCCAGAGGGGAGATCGTCCTGTTCACCGACATGGATCAGTCCACCCCAATCGGCGAACTGGGCAAACTGCTCCCCTGGTACGAGGCCGGTTTCGACGTGGTCATCGGGTCGCGGGGCATCTCGCGCGAGGGGTTCTCCGTCATCCGCCAGGTGGGGAGCATCGTGTTCCGCGCTCTGCGCCGGATGTTCATCTTGCGGGACATCAGCGACACGCAGTGCGGCTTCAAGTCCTGTCGGCGGGAAGCGGCGGTGCGGGTTTTCCCGCGCCTCCAATTCTTCAAGCGGAAGGCCCGCCCCCAGGGGTGGAAGGTCTCCGCCTACGACGTGGAACTGCTCTACCTGTTCGAGCGGGCCGGATATGCCATCAAAGAGGTCGAGGTGGAGTGGGAGAACCGGGACGAGAGCGACACTAAGGGGCAGAGTGGGGAGTTGAGCCGCTACCTCAAGGAGTCGGTCGAGATGGCGAAAGAGGTGCTCCGCGTGCAGGTCAACCGAATGCGGGGCCTGTACGACGCCGACTGACGGCCTGACCGGCTCCGTCAATCGCGCTCGTCCGGCAGCCCCAGACTGTAGACCTCCGACCGTTTCCAGCCGGACGCGGCGGCCACCTGCCGGGCCGCCGTCGAGCGGGCGACCCCCTGCGCCCGCAGTCTCTCCATCTCCGCCGCCACCCGTTCCGCGCTCCAGCGGGCCTCCGCCGGCGCGCCGCCGATGACCAGGGTAAACTCCCCGCGCGGTTCGACCGCCTCGAAGTGGGCCTGTGCCTCCCTCACCGTGCCCCGCCAGACCTCCTCGTGCAACTTGGTCAACTCGCGGCAGATGGCTATGGGGCGGTCGTCGCCCAGCCGGGCCGCCATGTCCGCCAGGCTGCGGCGCAGTCGGTGGGGGGCCTCGAAGCAAATCAGGGTGTAGGGCTCGTCGGCTACGGCGGACAGCAGGGCCCGCCGCTCCGGGGCGCGGCGCGGGAGGAATCCCAGGTAGAGGAAGCGGTCGGTGGGGAGGCCGGAGAGCACGAGGGCCACGATGGGGGCGGAGGGGCCCGGCACCGCCGTCACTGTGTGCCCACGGGCGACGGCGGCCCGCGCCAGGTCGTAACCGGGGTCGGAGAGGGCCGGCATGCCGGCCTCGGAGATGAGGGCTACGTCGCCGGCGTCCAGAGCCGCCAGCAGCGACCCCAGTTTGGCCTGCTCGTTCCCCTCGAAGTAACTGGTGATGGGGGTCTCGATCGCGTACCGGCGGGCGAGTATGCGGGCGCGGCGGGTATCCTCCGCCGCGATGAGCGACACCTCCTTGAGCACCCGCACCGCGCGGTAGGTGATGTCCTCCAGGTTGCCGATTGGCGTGCCGACCAGGTAGAGCGTGCTCACTTCAGACGATGCGGTGCGGCGAGCCGCTGAGCAGGCCGGCCCGTCCGGCGAAAACGTCCAGCACCTGAATCCCGCCGGGGCGAATCTCGTACCGCCGAATCTCTTTGGCGTGATTGGAGCCGCGCATCTTCAGCACCGTAATCGCCCGCTGCATCGCGCTTTCGATCTCCACGTACCGCAGCATCACGATCGCGTCCACGATGAAGGAGATCCCCCCTTTGAAAGCCCGGCTGTACATCGAGCGGCTTTCCTCACCGAGCAGCACGGCCGTGACCCGCTCCCGGCGCAGGCCGTTGGCAACGGAGGTGTAGAGGTGACGCAACTCCTGGGGGTCGCTGGTGAGCCGGTCGAAGTGGGAGACGCTGTCCAGCACCAGGCGTTGGATACCGGCTTCCCGGATGAGGTGATTGAGGCGGCTGTCGGGCGATTCCAGGGAGGCCAGGAAGACCTCCGGCGAGGTGAACATCAGGTGCAGCCGGCCGCTCTCTTCGATGGCCCGCAGGTCCCATCCCAGCGATTCGGCATCCCGGTAGAAAGAATTGGGGAACTCCTCGAAGGAGATGAGCAGGCCGGGCTCATCGCACGCGGTCGCGCCGTGGATGAGGAACTGGAGCGCGAGGGAAGTCTTGCCGGTTCCCGGCGCGCCCCGCACCAGCACCAGCGAGCCGGGCAAGAACCCCCCGCCCAACATCTCGTCGAACCCCTTGATACCGGTAGTGACTCGTCCGTCGGCCATCGTCCACCTCGGCGTCCGCCTGCCGTCAATACTCGTGGTTCATCGTGAACACGACGTAGCCCAGGGCCCCGCCGCAGTAGCCGGGGAAGTCGAGCACCACCTCCTCGGAGACCGGAGGATGGTCGTCGCGGTACGGGTCGTGCAACTGCACCCGTACCTGCATCGGCTTTGGGCTGCTGTCGAAGAACTGCTCCCAGGCCGCCGGGCTGCCGTAGATGGTGTTGTAGCGGGCGTCGGCACCGGCGGTGACGACGGTGTCTATGCCCGCGCCCCAGATGTGGACCGGGTAGCCAGCCAGCGGGTTGCCGTCCAAGTCCTGCACCTTCCCGGCGACGCCGGTCCAGCCGCAGCCGTACTGGGGGGTGATGAAACTCACTTCGTAAGTGAACGGCCAGGGCGAGCGGGTGGCGATCGGCGTCTCCGTCGGAGTGGCGGAAGGGACGGCGGTATCCGGCCACTTGAACGTCGGTGTAGGGGTCGGCGTTTTGGTGGGCGGCCTGGGCGTGGGCGTCAG
>JALWUZ010000053.1 GCA_027079895.1 Anaerolineae bacterium | reverse complement strand
CGGCTCCCGTCGGAAGGGGGCCTCGAAGCGGCGATGGCCCATCCCGGCGACCCGGTGCCGCTCCAACCGGCCCCCTCCGCCGACGAGATCGCCGTCACCGCGCCGGACGGGGAGCGGTACATCCTGCCGGTCGGGGAGCAGGTGCCGGTCTTCGCCGCCACCGACCGGGTGGGGCTCTACCGGGTGGAACACCTCTCCGGCGGCGGTGAGGTGCTGCGGAGCGGCCTGCTGGCCGTCAACCTGTTCGACGAGGCGGAGTCGGACATCGCGCCCCGCGCCGCCGTGCGGGTCGGGCAGCGGGATGTGACCGGCGGCCCGCCGGAGACCGTCGGGCGGCGGGAACTGTGGCCCTGGCTGGCCGGGGCCGCGCTGGCCGTGCTGGCCGTGGAGTGGTGGCTCTACTTCGTCGGACAGGGCGGCAACCGCGCGTGAGGTGTGCGATGAACGACCTTCCTCCCCACGACAGGAAACGATTTCCTCCAGACGAGGCGGAGCAGTTGGCGGAACTGCGCCTGTTCTACGATTCGGTCTATCACGCCACGGCGGAGCCCCGCACTATGCCGTCCCGTCACCTCCGCCGACTAGCCCGCCGGGTCGGGATTCGGGCCGGGCAGCAGGTGTTGGATGTGGCGTGCGGCGTCGGCGAGTGGCTGCTGGCCTGCGACGAACGCGGCGCGTCCGTCTGCGGCGTGGACATCTCCGCGCGTGCCATCGCCGCCTGCCGCGCGGCTCTCCCGCAGGGAGAGTTCCACGTGACGCCGGCGGAGTCCCTGCCGTTTGCGGATGGCCGGTTCGACGTAGTGACCTGCTTCGGCTCGCTGGAGCATTTCGTGAGCCCCGTCCGGGCCCTGCGGGAGATGGTGCGCGTGGCCCGGCGGGAGGCGATCTTCCTGCTCCTGGTGCCGAACGCCGACTTCCTGACCCGGCGACTGGGCCTGTTCTCCGGCACGGGCCAGGCCGATGTCCGGGAGGAGGTGCGGACGCTCCGCGAGTGGGAGGCCCTGTTCGACGAGGCCGGGCTGAAGGTGGAGAGCCGATGGCGCGACCTCCACGTCCTCTCCTGGTCGTGGATTGCGGCGCGGGGCTGGGGGGCGGTGCCGGTGCGGACCGCCCAGGCCGCCGCGCTCCTGGTCTGGCCTCTCAAGTGGCAGTACCAGGTCTACTATCTCTGTAGCCGGAGGTTGGAGGGCGCCGGGTAGGCGATGGCAGTGCCATCGCCTACCCCTTCGACCGTAAGCGTGAGGGCTTCTCAAAGCCCTGCAGCCGGAGGACAGGCACTGGACAAACCGGCGTCCTGGTGGCATAATTGGGCCATTCCACGACCAGAGGTGACGATGAATCTCACGCGGACGTTGACCGGCGTCATCATCGTGACGCTGCTCCTCTCCCTCGGCGGCCTGACGGTCGCGCAGGCCGATGTCCCCGATTACCGGTTCGGCGTCGTCGAGTCCTACGCCGCCCCCGACGATGCGACCGCCCTCGGCGCGGGCTGGACGCGCGTCACGTTCGAGTGGAACCGCATTCAGCCCAACAGCCCCGACGAGTGGAACGTCGTGCCGATTTCGGACGAGGTGCTGGCGCGGGAACTTTCCCAGGGGCGGCAGGTGGTCGGGCTGCTCATCACCACCCCCGGCTGGGCCACCGACGTGGGGATTGGCCCCGGCGTCCCCAGGGGGCTCTATCTCCCGCCGGACGACCCCGGCAACACCTGGGCCGCTTTCGTGCGGACGATCGTGGGCCGGTACGCCGGGCGCATAGATCACTGGACGATTTGGAACGAGCCGGAGATTCCCTTCGGCTCCCCCGATATGACCTGGGGAGGCTCCATCGAGGACTTCATCCAACTGCTCAAGGTGGCCTACACCGTCGCCAAAGAGACCAATCCCAACGCGGTCATCCACCTGGCGGCCATCACGCACTGGCACAACGAGCATTGGTTCGGTCAGTTCTTGGACGCGCTGGTGGCCGACCCGGAGGCGGCAGCCCACGATTATTATTTCGATGTCGCCACGCTGCACCTGTATCACGAGCCGGAGAAGATCTACGACATCACGACGCATTACTACGCGCTGATGCATAATCACAGCCTGTACAAGCCGTTCTGGATTGCGGAGACCAACGCTTACCTCTCCCGCGTCTCCGAGGAAGAGCAGGCGTACTTGCTCGTGCAGGCGTTCGCGCTGGAGATCGCCGCCGGAGCGCAGCGAATCGCCGTCTACAAAATGGCCGATGTCGCCACAGACCAGGCCGCCGACCCGGAGCCTTTCGGCCTGGTGCGGATGGATGGCAGCCGCCGCCCGGCGTTCACCGCCTACCGGGTGGCGGCCTACTACCTGGCCGGGTTCCGGGGCGGGAGTTGGGAGCGGCGGGATGAGATCTCGCAGGTGACGATTGACCGGGGGGAGCGGACGACTACCGTCGTGTGGGCCCGCGTGCCCCAGGCGCAGACCGCCGTCGTCGCCGCGCGGACGACCAGGGCGTTGGCGGTGGATGTGTGGGGGAACAGCCGCTACGTCTATCCCGACCACGGGTACTACTTCCTCGACCTGCCGGGGGCGGTCTGTGACCCGGAGTGTGTGGCCGCGCCGCTGATGCTGGTCGAGGACGCCGCCGCCGACGCTATCAC
>JALWUZ010000052.1 GCA_027079895.1 Anaerolineae bacterium | reverse complement strand
GGTGATGTGCAGTCCCTCGTCGAGGGTGATGGAGGTGCGGGCCGCGCTGCCGACCGCCTGGGCGAAGAGCAACAGCAGGAGCCCGTAGGCTATGAACGCGGTTCTGGGTTTCATCGGCGGCACAATTGTACCATCCTCCCGATGACTGGCAAGAGACGCCGCCCGAATCTCGTCGGGAAGCCCCTTCCACCGTCGGCGGATTGTGGTATACTCCCCCCAGGAGGAGCGTATGGACACAGTGCAAAAAGTCGCCGACGCGCTGGTGGAAAACGTCGGGCGCGTCGTCCTCGGCAAGCGGAAGGCCATCGAACTGGTCACGATTGGGCTGCTCGCCCAGGGGCATATCCTCATCGAAGACGTGCCCGGCGTGGGCAAGACGATGCTCGCCCGCGCTCTGGCCAAATCGCTGGGCTGCACCTTCCGCCGCCTCCAATTCACCCCCGACATGCTCCCCTCCGACGTGACCGGCGTCTCCATCTTCAACCAGAAGAGCCGCGCCTTCGAGTTCCGCCCCGGCCCGATTATGGCCCAGATCGTCTTGGCCGACGAGATCAACCGCGCCACCCCCAAAACCCAGGCCGCCCTGCTGGAGGCGATGCAGGAACTCCAGGTCACGGTGGACGGCGTCACCCACCCCCTGCCGTCTCCGTTCCTCATCCTGGCGACTCAGAACCCGATCGAGTACGAGGGTACCTTCCCACTGCCGGAGGCGCAGTTGGACCGCTTCCTGATGCGCCTGCGACTGGGCTATCCCGCGCCGGAGACCGAGGTCGCCATCCTCGACTCCCAGCAGCACGTCCATCCGGTGACGCAGGTCGAGCAGGTGGTGGCGGTCGCCGACCTGCTGGCCGCCCAGGAACAACTCAAGGACGTCTACGTCGCCCCGCCGGTCAAACGGTACATCGTGGAGATCGTCTCCCGAACGCGCCACCACCCCGACGTCTACCTCGGCGCCAGTCCGCGCGGCTCCCTGGCCCTCTACCGCACCGGACAGGCGCGGGCGGCGATGGCGGGCCGGGACTACGTCCTCCCCGACGATGTCAAGAGCCTGGCGGTGCCGACCCTGGCCCATCGCGTCATTGTCAGCCCCTCCGCCCGCCTGCGGGACATCACCGGGGAGGACGTGGTGCGCGAGATTCTGGCCTCCCTCCCCGTCCCCGGTGCCGATGTCCGTCCACGGTGAGCCTCTCCGACGCCGATTACCGCTGCGACGGGCCTGGACCGTCCTCCTGCTGGATGTGGTCTGCGGCGCGGCGGCCCTCATCACCGGACGCGACCTGTACGCCCATCTCGCCTACCTGCTCACCGCCGCCCTGCTGCTCTCCTTCTGGTGGGGCTGGTCGGCGACACGCGGCCTGCGCTTCCGCCGGTACACTCGCACCTCCCGCGCCCAGGTGGGCCGTCCGTTGGAGGAGCGTTTCACCCTCATCAACCGCTCCCGCTGGCCCAAATTGGGGCTCGTCGTCTACGACCACTCCGAACTGCCCGACCACCGGGCGGGACAGGTGCTCCCCTACCTGCGCCCTCGCGGGGAGCACGGCTGGACGGTGCGCACGCTGTGTACCAGGCGGGGGCGGTTTCGGCTGGGGCCCGTCACCATCGCCGGCGGCGACCCCCTGGGGTTGTTCGAGTTCCGACGGCGGCTGCCGGAGAGCAACCTCATCGTCGTCTATCCGGCGACGGTGCCGGTGCGGGGCTTCCCGCATCCGGTGGGCCACCTCCCCGGCGGCGACGCCCTGCGCCGCCGCACCCACCACGTCACCACCAACGCCGCCGGCGTGCGCGACTACGTCCCCGGCGACGGGTTCAACCGCATCCATTGGCCCTCGACGGCCCGGCAGAGGCGGCTGATCGTCAAGGAGTTCGAGTTGGACCCCCGCGCCGAGGTCTGGCTCTTCCTCGATGTGGAGCGGGGGGTACACGTGCGGCTGCGCCTCCACGAGGCGGAGCGGCTTCGTCAGGAGCGGCGGACTTGGTGGGAGCGTTTGGAGCACCTGGAATTGGAGCCGAGCACCGAGGAGTACGCCGTCACTGCGGCGGCGTCGGTGGCCCGGCACTTCATTCGGGGACGGCGGGCTGTGGGGCTGGTGGCCTACGGCCAGCGGCGGGAGGTCATCCCGGCGGGGCGGGGGGAGCGGCAACTGGGCAAGATTCTGGACACGCTGGCCGCGCTGCGGGCGACAGGGGATGTGCCGTTCGCACAGGTGTTGAGCGCGGAGGGGCGGCGACTGCCGCGCGGCGCACTCGTCGTCGCCATCAGCCCCTCCATCCGGGCGGAGTGGGTGGAGGCCGCTTTGTCACTTGGACGGGCGGGGCGGAACGTCGTCGCCATCCTGGTGGACGGGGCCGCCTTCGGGGGACCGGTGGGGGCGGCCGCGCTCGGCGAGCGGCTGCGGGCGGCCGGCGTCCCGGCCTTGGTGCTCCGCCGCCGCGCCGACCTCGTCCTGGACTTTCCGGTGTGACCGGCCCCACGCACTCGTCCGCTCACGCTCCCAGGCAGAGCGTGGGGGCGAGGGGGGCCTACGCATCCCAGCCAGTCTTTGACGGGAGTATCCACCTGTGCTACAATACTTTCGCCCCGACGAACGGGCCCGAAACCCTGACCGCCCTAGAGGCTATTCTTGATCCGTAATCCCTGGTTCTGGTTCACCATCATCATCATCGCCGGTGGCGTCGCCCTGGTCGCCGCGCTGGGAGCGCTCCACTGGCTGATAGCGGCCTTCGCCGCCGCCGGTTTGATCGTCGTCATCGTCTTCCTCTTCGCCGCCTACGACGTGGGACACGCCGGATGGCCGGAGGTGCTCGCCGCCCCGCGCGAGAGTTCGGCGGCAACCCTTCCGGTGCTCTACGACTGCGACCCCACCCTGGGCCTCCCCTTCCGGGACGTGGGCGACGGGCTGACGCTCCTCTACCTGCTCGGCGAGCCCCGCGTAGAACTACTGGCCGTTACGACGACCTACGGCAACGGCCCGGTGAGCATGACGACCCGCGTCGCCCGCCGCCTGGTGCGGGTTGCGGGGCGGGACGATGTGCCGGTGCTGCCCGGCGCGGGCTTCTGGGACGGCGACGACCCCCAGAGCAATCGGGCGGCCCGCTACCTGGTCGAGACGGTGAATCGGCGCCCCGGCGCGGTCTTCCTCATCGCCACCGGCGCCCTGACGAACCTGCGGCATGCCCTGCTCCTCGACCCCGACTTCTTCGCCAAACTGCGCGGGCTCTACCTGATGGGGGGCATCACCGAGCCGCTCACCTGGCACGGCCATCGGCTGGCGGAGCGGAACTTCTCCGCGGACCCGGAGGCGGCTTACAAGGCGATTCACGCCGACTGCCCCGTCACCATCGCGCCCGGACGGGTGGGGCTCACCGCCGTGTTCCGCGCCCCCCAGTTCGCCGCCCTCCAAAAGTTGGAGGGGACGGTGCCCCGCTTCATCGCCCGCCGGATTCGCTTCTGGTTCGCCCTGAACCGGCTCTGGTTCCGCGACGGCGGCTTCGGGATGTGGGACTCCACCGCCGCGCTCGCGCTGACCTATCCGGGGCTCTTCGAGCACGAGATGGTGTACGTCACCTCCACCCGCGCCGACCTGCGGGACGGCCGCCTGTTCACCGACCCCAGTCGGCACGGCCCGGTGCGGCTGATACTCCGGGTGCGGGATTACTCCGGTTTCATCGCCGCCCACTTCGCCGCCTGGCAGCGGCTGGGATGACCGCCCCGCCGACACCGCAATCCACACCACCTTCAGGAGGAAACTATGACCGTTACCCGCGTCGTCCTGATTCGACACGGCAGGACTGTTTGGAATCGTGAGGAGCGTTTCCGTGGTCAGACCGACATCCCGCTGGATGACTTCGGCGAGCGGCAGGCGGAGGCCACGGCGCGTTACGTCGCCTCCCGCTGGCCGGTCGTCGCCGTCTACGCCAGCCCCTTGCGCCGCACGATGCAGACCGCCACGGCGATCGCCAAAACGCAGGGGCTCACCGTGCAGCCGATGGCGCACCTGCTGGACATCAACTTTGGCGAGTGGCAGGGGCAGTTGGCCGTCGAAGTGGCCCAGAAGTACCCGGAGATGTTCCGCGCCTGGCGCGACGCTCCCCACACCGTCCAGTTCCCCGGCGGGGAGCGGCTGGACGACGTGCGTCAGAGAGTCACGGCGGCCCTGGCCGAAGTCGCCGCCCGGCACGCCAGCGAGACTGTCGCCCTCGTCTCCCACACCGTCGTCAACCGCGTCACCCTGTGCGTGGTGCTTGGCTGGGGGAACGAGCGGTTCTGGCGTCTGCGGCAGGGCACCTGCGCCGTCAACGTCTTCGAGATAGACGAGACCGGCGACTTCACCATCGCCCTGCTGAACGACACCAGCCACCTGCTCCACCTGACCGAATGAGCCCCGCAGTCACCTTGAATTGGAGCGGCGCACATCGGACGGCCTCCCATTTTGAAACCGGTCGTGTATAGGGTATAATCCCCCCAACCACCACCACTTGCACACTTGACAGGAGCACACAAATGAGCGCGAAAATCAAACTACACTGGCCCGTTGACGACCGCACCATCACCCAATACTTCGGCGAGAACCCGCAACTCTACGCCCAGTACCACCAGCCGGGGCACGAAGGGCTCGACTTCCGCGCCCCTCTCGGAGCCAACATCTACGCCTGCGCCGACGGGGAAGTGTTCGCCATCCGGCCCAACGACGGCAACGCCTACGGCCTCCACGTGCGGCTGCGTCACTTCGTGGACGGCCTGGAATACCGCACCATCTACGCCCACCTCTCGAAAGTCCTGGTCTCCGTCGGGCAACAGGTGAAGGCCGGCGAACTCATCGCCCTGGCCGGGAACACCGGTCACTCCTTTGGGCCTCATCTCCACCTGACGCTGAAACTGGTCGGTGCCCAGACTCCCGGCTATCCGCCCGGCGTCATTGACCCCCTGCCGTACCTGGAAGAGCCGCAACTGCCCCCGCCCAGCGACCTCCTCGTCCATCCCACCGTGCGCCTGCGCCTGCGCTCCGGGCCGACCACCGCCTCGACCCACCTGCTGTGGCTCGACCCTGGCGAACCGCTCACCATCCTGGGCGATGCCGAGGCAGCCCGCGCCAAAATCGGCCAGATGGGAGAGTGGCTCCAAGTCCAACGGGCCGACGGCATGCACGGCTACGTCGCCGCCTGGTACGTCCAACTCCACCCGGAGGTGCCGGAACAGCCGGAGGAGCCAGAGGAGCCGGAACCGTCCGGCCCGCTGACCGTCTACGCCACCGAAGCGTTGAACGTGCGTCGCGGCCCCTCCACCGGCACCAGCCGCATCGCCATCGCCCTGCCCGACGAGCCGCTGGAAGTCCTCGACGATCGGGAGACAGCCCTGGAAGTCCTCGGCGACCGGGGGAAGTGGCTCCGGGTGCGCCTCCCTTACGGCTTGCGGGGCTACGTCGCCGCCTGGTACGTCACGACCGAACCCGGCCAGCCCGTTGGCCCGCTGCTGACAGTCTATCCGACCCAGGACATGAACATGCGGGAGCGGCCCACCGTGCGGGCCAAGCGGATTGGGCGTCCGGCGCACAACACCCCCTTGACGGTTCACGACGACCCGACCCGTGCGCGGGGATTGGTGGGCCGATACGACGAGTGGCTCTACGTCCAGACCCCGGAGGGGCAATGGGGCTGGGTCGCCGCCTGGTACGTCTCCACCACGCCGACCTAGTCCGGTAGAGGGAGCGCGATGCGGAAATTCTGTTCCTACGGGCCGGTCAACACCGAATTGCACTACTACGTCCCCCGCACCGCCCTCGTCAACCGGACCCGCAACCAGTTGGTGGGCGAGAACCCGGCCGGCGGCGGCCACTACATCACCGTCTGGGCCCCCCGGCAGGCGGGGAAGACCTGGGTCATGCAACAAGTCCTCTGGCAACTGCGGGAGGACGACCGCTTCGACGTGCTCAAACTCAACTTAGAGCACCTCAAGATGGCCCGCAGCGTCTCCCGCGTCGTCCGCGACATCGCCCGGCGGATAACGGAAGGGGTCGGGGTCGCCGACGTGCCGGTGCGCGTGCTGGACGACTTCCACGAGGTGTTCAGGCGCGGTGTGTTGGAGAGGCCGCTGATCCTGATCCTGGACGAGTTCGACGCTCTGTCGCCGACGGCGATCGCCGGGATAGCGAGCGTCCTGCGCAACATCTACGTCCAGCGGCAGGATCAGGCCGACCGCCCCTCCGAGGAACGGGACTACCTCCTGCACGGAGTCGCCCTCGTCGGGGTGCGGGCGGTGTTGGGAATCGAGAGCCAGACCGGCTCCCCGTTCAACGTCCAGCGGAGCGTCCACATCCCCAACCTGACGCCGACCGAGGTGCGGGAGATGTACAACTGGTACGCCTGGGAGAGCGGTCAGCGGGTGGAGCCAGAGGTCGTCGAGCGAGTTTACCATGAGACGCGCGGGCAACCGGGCCTCGTCTCCTGGCTGGGGGAGTTGCTGACCGAGGAGTTCAACCGGCACGGGCTGTCCATCACCGCCCGCGACTTCGAGGTGGCCTACGCCGCCGCCGTGAACGCCCTGCCCAACGCCAACGTCCTCAACATCATCAGCAAAGCCCGTCAGGGCAAGTACAGGGACTTCATACTCCGGCTCTTCCGCACCGACCAGAAAATCCCCTTCCGCTACGACGACCCGCAGATCAACTTCCTCTACACCAACGGGGTCATAGACCAGGAGGTGGACGCGGACGGCCTCCAGCGTTACGTCCGGTTCTCCTCCCCGTTCGTGCAGAAACGGCTGTTCAACTACTTCGCCGGCGAGATTTTCGCGGACGTGGGGACGCCGTACCGTCCCTTCGAGGACTTGAGCGCGATCATCACCCCCGACCGGCTCGACCTCCCCCGCCTGCTCCGCCGGTACGAACGCTACCTCGCCGAGAATCGGGAGTGGCTGTTGCGAGACGTCCCGCGCCGTCAGAGCGATATGCGCCCCTACGAGGCCGTTCACCACTTCGCCCTTTACCGCTATCTGTCCGACTTCCTGGCGGAGTTCGAGGGGCAGGTGGTGCCGGAGTTCCCCACCGGCAACGGCAAAATTGACCTCCTGATTCGGTATGGGGGACGGCTGTACGGCCTGGAAGTGAAGAGTTACACCAATCGAGTGGGCTACCGGCGGGCGTTGCAGCAAGCAGCCCGCTACGGCCGCGCTCTGGGGCTGGAGGAGATTACCCTGGCCCTTTTCGTCGAGGCGATAGACGAGGCCAACCGAGCCCGCTACGAGGTGGAACACGTGGACGCGGAGACCGGCGTCACCGTCCGGCCGGTCTTCATAGCGACGGGGTGTTGATCGTCGCCTCGTTTGCGACCAGGGAGGAGAGAATCCTATGTCCCGCTTAACTCGTCTGATGTTCAGCGCACTCTTTTGCCTGACGCTCGCGCTGCCGGCCTCCGCCGCAGCGGTGCCCGAAGTGCCGAGTACGCCACCGGTGCGCCCGCTCTACCTGCACCTGGCCGGCGGCGACTTCGACCCGCTCGTCGCCGCGGCACCGCCCGCCCTGCCGGACGCGCTGCTCCAAGTCGCCCCGCCCGCTGACGGGTACTACCTGGTGCAACTGCACGGTCCCGTCACCGCCGCCGACAAAGCGGCCCTGACCGCCGCCGGAGCGGAACTGCTCGACTACATCCCCGACTTCGCCTTCATCGCCCGGATGGAGACGGAGGCCCGCGCCGCCGTCGAACGCCTCCCGGCGGTGCGCTGGGTGGGCCCGTTCCGGCCGGCCTATCGCCTCGCCCCCGCCCTGTGGCAATCGGCCACCGCCGCCGAGCCGGACAAGGAGGTCGCGGTCGTGCTGCTCGTCTTCCGGGGGGAATCCCTCGCCGCCGTCGGCGACCGCGTCCGCGAACTGACCGGACGTATCCTCGACCAGGCCCAGAACGAGTGGGGGGGCAAACTGCGGGTCTCCATCCCCGCCGGCCGCCTGCTCGACCTGACCGGCATCCCCGGCGTCCAGTGGGTGGAGCCGGCTCCGCACTGGCGCATCTACGCCGCCGCCCCTGCCCCCGGCCGCAACAACATCTCCGCCGACATCCTGGGCGTCCGCACGGTGTGGAACACGCACCACCTCTACGGCAACGGGCAGATCGTCGCCGTCTGCGATACGGGGCTCGACAAAGGCTCGGCGTCCCCCTCCCTCCTCCACGACGACTTCGAGAACGGCAGCGGCGTCTTCCTCTCCCTCTCGGTGCCCTACACCTACCACGACGAGACGGACCTGCAGGCGGTCTTCGACATGGGCGGCTCCATCGAGATCACCTACCCCGGCAACGTCCACGACGACGGGGTGGACATCACCCTGTTCCTGCAGCAGCCGCTGACGCCGACCACCGGGGCGGCGCTGGACCTGTCCCGCAGCGCCTACGACATCGGCGGCAACGGTCTCCACGCCGGCGGGTTCGTGTCCGGCTCAGTGCAGCCGCTCGTGCCCACGGATGCGGGAGACACGCCGGCTCCGGCCGTCGCCACAGCCCTCCAGGCCGGTCCCAACCCCTTCAATCCTCTCACCGTGCTGGCGTGGGAGCAGGCGCGCCCCGCGGCGGTGCGGCTGGAGATCCGCGACCTGGTCGGGCGGCGGCTGCGCGTGCTGGCGGACGGGGAGACGCTGCCGGCCGGCCGGCATGCGCTCACCTGGCGGGGGCGCGACGACGCCGGCCGCCCCGTGGCCGCCGGCGTCTACCTGGCACGCCTGGTGGCGGGGCGGACCACCCGCGTCGTGAAGCTGCAACTGGTGAAGTAACCCTACTCCCCCGGCTCCCGCGCCAGCAGGCAGAGGACCTCCACGTGGCTGGTGTGGGGG
>JALWUZ010000051.1 GCA_027079895.1 Anaerolineae bacterium | reverse complement strand
CCGCCGTGGCCGACATCAGAACTCGGTTCGGGTGGGGCGGCGGTCGTCGGTGCCGACCAGCACCTGTTGGAGGGCGTCGAGGGATTCCAACACCTTGCCCGCGCCCCGTGCGACGCAGGTCATCGGATCCTCGGCGACCCAGGCCCGCATGTTGGTCTCGTCGCTGACCCGCTCGGCAAGCCCCTTCAACTGCGAGCCGCCCCCCGCCAGGCAGATGCCGACTTCCATCAGGTCGGCGACCAACTCCGGCGGGGTCTCGTCCAGGGTGTCCTTGACCAAGTCCATAATGATGCCGATGGAGCCGCCTAACGCCTCGCGGATTTCGATGCTGCTGACCTCGATCTCCTCCGGCAGGCCGCTGACGAGGTTGCGCCCGCGAATCGTCATCGTCAACTCTTCGGGCAGCGGGTAGGCGGAGCCGATCGCCATCTTTACCCGTTCCGCCATCCCCTCGCCGATGAAGAGGTTGTACTTCTGGCGGACGTACTGCATGATGTCCTCGTCCATCTCATCCCCGGCGACGCGCAGGGAGCGGCTGACGACGACTCCGCCGAGGCAGAAGACGCCGACCTCCGTCGTGCCGCCGCCGATGTCCACGACCATGCAGCCGCGCGGGTCGGTCACCGGCAGCCCCGCGCCGATGGCGGCCGCCATCGGCTCCTCGATGAGGAAGGCTTCCCGCGCTCCGGCGGAGATGGCGGCGTCGTAGACCGCCCGTTTCTCCACCTCGGTGACGCCGCTGGGGATGCCGACGACGACGCGGGGCCGGGGGAAAGGGAGCAACAGTTGGCTGTGCGCCCGGCGGATGAAGTAGTCCAGCATGGCCTCGGTGACGTCGAACTCGGAGATGACGCCGTCGCGCAGGGGGCGGATGGCGATGATGTTCTCCGGCGTGCGCCCGACCATCTCTTTGGCCTCGCCGCCGATCGCCAGGACGCGCCGGGTGCCCCGTTCGACGGCTACCCAGGAGGGTTCGTTGATGACGATGCCTTTCCCGCGCACGTAAACCAGGGTGTTCGCCGTGCCCAGGTCAATGCCAATGTCCAGGGAGAACAGGCCCAGAAAAGCGTCAATCGGATTGAACACCGGGATCTCCTGTAAACAGACTACCGCCCGGCCACTCGTCCGCGCTGGGTACACCGGGGCTGGGAGACTGAAATTATACCACAAATCACAGGTCGGGAAAATTGGGGATGCGGCCCACCTGTGTTATAATCCCCGCCGTGAGACGCGAGACCTACGCCGTGCAACTGCCCGTGTTCGAGGGCCCCCTCGACCTGCTCCTCCGCCTCATCGAGCGGGAGGAACTGGACGTCACTCTGGTCGCCCTGGCCCAGGTGACGGATCAGTACCTCGCTCACCTGGCGGGCTTGGAGGAGAAGCGGGTGGGCGACCTGGCCCAGTTCCTCGATATCGCCGCCAAACTGCTGCTCATCAAATCCGCCGCGCTGCTGGCCCGCCCGACGGAACTCACGCCGGAGGCGGAGACGGCCGGGGAGGAGTTGGTGCAGCAGTTGCAGGAGTACAAGCGGTTCAAGGAGGCCGCCGCCCGGCTCAAGGAGCGGATGGAGCAGGGGCTGCGGGGGTACGTGCGGGTGGCCGCGCCTCCCCGTCCCTCGCCGCAACTGGACTTGGGCGGGGTGAGCGTCGCCGACCTGCTGCACATCGTCCAGGAGGTGCTGGACGCCGTCCCCGCCGCGCCGGTGGACGAGGTGGTGCCTCCCGTCACCGTCACCATCGAGGAGCAGATCGCGCTCATCGAAAGCCGCCTGTCGCGCCAGGAGCGGCTCCGTTTTCGGGATGTGCTCTCCGCCGGCAGCGGGCGGGTCGCGGTCATCGTGACGCTGTTGGCGGTGCTGGAACTGGTCAAGCAGGACCGGGTGCGGGTCGTTCAGGAGGAACTCTTCGGGGAGATCTTCATCGAACGGCTCACCAGTATGGCGATGACGCCTCCTATGCCATCCACCACCACGTCCGGCCATTGACCGTTGCGGCCCGGTACGAAGGTCTGGTGATACTCGTCGCTCGCCGCGTAGAGCAGGGCCAGGGCCAGGCTGATCAGCCGCAGGCGGTCGGACGGGAGCCGTCCGCGCCCCGCGCTCATCGCCCGCAGGTAGAGCCAGGTCAGGACGCCGTAGACGAAGGCGTGGGCCGTCTTCTTCAGCAGTAAGTCCAGCAGCGACGAGGGGGCGTGGGGTAAGTCCGGCTGGGCGGAGAGGAAGAATATCAGCCCCATCCAGGCCAGCGGCGGCAACCAGTAGCGAGCGGCCATCTTCGGCATTGTCGCCCTACGGGATGTGTGTCCGCAGCCAGTCCTCCAGGCCGGTCAGGGGGACGGCGGTTTGCTCTTTGGTCTCCATGTCCCGCACGGCGGCCACCCCGGCGGCCAACTCCTCTTCCCCCAGGATGACGACGTAGCGACAGCCCCGTTTGCCCGCTTCCCGCAACTGGCTCTTGAGCCCCCGGTCGCCGAAGGCCAGCCAGGTAGCGAGCCCCGCCCGCCGCAGGCGGTTGACGAGGCGCACCGCCTCCCGCTTGGCCGTCTTCCCCAGGTGGGCTATGAAAACCGCCGGTCGGGGGAGCGGCGGCACGGAGACCCCCAGTTGCTTCATCGCGATGATGATGCGCTCCAGGC
>JALWUZ010000050.1 GCA_027079895.1 Anaerolineae bacterium | reverse complement strand
CCCCCTCATGGTGCGGATGCGGGCCATACCCTGGGCGATCGGCTACGCGCTCACCGACGGGCCGCGCCGCGCCCGCCTCCTCCTGCGTTCCGCCTGGCCCTGGGTACGCGCGGCGACGCTCCGTCTCCTCCGCGCCCATCCCGCCGACGTGTTCCTCTCCTGCCACCCCCTGCTGAACCACGTCATCCTGTGGGGATTGCGCTCCCTGGGTTGGCGACGCCCCCTGTTTACCCAGGTGATTGACCTGGCGACCGGCCACGCCCTGTGGTACGCGCCGGAGGTCGCCGCCTGCTTCGCGCCGACCGCCGCCGTGCGGGCCCGCGCCCTCGCCAGCGGCCTGCCGGATGAGAAAGTCATCGTTACCGGCCTGCCGGTGCGCCACCGCTTCCTCGCCATCCGGGACGCCGACCCCGTCGTCGTGCGCCGCCGCCTGGGACTGACGCCCGACCGCCCCGTCGTGCTCGTCGTCGGCGGGGCGGATGGGATGGGGCGTCTGCTGTCTTTCTGTCGGGCGATCGGCCGGAGCGTGCCTCAGGCCCAGTTGGTGGTCGTCGCCGGGCGCAACGGCCACCTGCAGGCCCGCCTGTCCGCTGCCCGGTGGCCGCTGCCGGTGCGGGCCGAGGGGTACGTCGCCAACATGCACGAGTGGATGCGGGCTGCCGACCTCCTGGTCACGAAGGCCGGCCCCAGCACCATCGCCGAGGCGTTGACGCTGGGGCTGCCGCTGATTCTGAGCGACGCCCTGCCCGGACAGGAGCGTCCCAGCGTGGACTATCTCCTCCGCGCCGGGGCGGGGATTTGGGCGCCGACGCCGGCGCAGGCGGCCCAGGCGGTGCGGGCACTGCTCCGGCCCGGCAACCCGCGCCGGTGGGAGATGTCCGTCCGTGCCAGGGCGTTGGCCCGCCCCGACGCGGCGGAGCGGGTCGCAGTGGCGTTGTGGGAGGCCGCGCAACAAGGCTCGCTCCCACGCGGGAGCGTGGGAGCGGACGTGCCCTCGACGCCGGAGCGTCCTCCCTCGTTCCCACGCAGAGCGTGGGAGCAAGTGGAGTCTCTGCTGTTTGGTGAAAAAGTATTACCGCAGGAGGGGACGTATGGCAACAGCGGTGATCTCGTCCAAAGGGTGGGTGGTGATACCCAAGAAATACCGAGAGAGGTACGGCTTCAGGCCGGGTGTAAGGGTACGGTTCATTGACTACGGTGGCATCCTCTCCATCGTGCCTGTGCCGGACGACCCGATTACCGAGGGGTTCGGCGCCCTCCGACGGTTCGGAGGGGCGGAGTCCTGGACGGAGGCCCTTCTGAGGGAAAGAGCCCAAGAGCGCAAACGGGAGGATGAGGAGGTTGAGCGCGAGAGCCGCAAATCTTCACCAAATTGTAACCTGACAGACAGGCGATTTGTGTTAAAATAAGAGCACTTACTGGGCTCCCCAGCCTCGATTCATCCCCGTACCTGTGGAGGAGCGGATGCGTTACGACTCACAGCAGATTCACGCCGTTGAGGAAGGACACCCCAACCGCCAGGTGGCCCTGCTGATTCACGGTTGGTCCAGTTCCTGGTACGCGATGTCGCCGTTGATCGGCCTCCTGAGCCAGCGGTTCCGCGCTATCGCCGTTGACCTGCCGGGGTACGGCATCTCGCCGCCGCTGCCGGAACGGGTGACGATTCCCGCCTACGCTGATGTCCTGGCCAACTTCGTTGAGCGGGTGACGGACGGGCCGGTGGTGCTCGTCGGCCACTCGATGGGCGGGATGATCAGCCTGACGATGGCCCTGCGGTACCCGGAGTTGGTCGAGCGGATGGTGCTCATCGGCCCGACTATCAGCGGGCGACTGTCCACCTACATCAACCTGGTCGTCTCCCCCATCACCATCTTGGAACGGTTCGGCCTGGGCAGCCTGATCGTCTCCGCCGTCGAGCGGACGCTGGTAGGCATCACTGACCGCATCATGCGCCCGGCCTCCTTCGCCGAACGGAGCGGCATCACCCGCGAGCAACTCACGCGCATCCAGGCCGACGTGCGCCGTCCGGGACAGGGACGCATCCGGGCCGAGTGCTTCTTCGCCATGCGGGAGAACGACCTGCGGGGCAAACTGGGCCAGGTCGAGGCCCCCGCGCTGGTCATCTGGGGGGCGGAGGACAACACCGTCCCGCTGCGGGACGCGGGGGTGATCGCCGACGAGTGGCCGCTGGCCGAGTTGCGCATCATCCCCAAGGCGGGCCACTGGCCTCACTTCGAGGTGCCGGACACGGTGCGCCGCCTGGTGGCCTCTTTCCTCGGCCTGCCGCTCTTCAGCGACGCGCTCCACACCCCTTTGGACGATGAGGAACTGCTGCGCACCGAGGAGGTCGCCCAATTCCTGGCCCACTCCGACATCGGCAACGACCTCAACATGGCCCAGCGCATGCGGCTGGCGGCCCAGTGTCGGCAGCGACATTACACCTCCGGCCAGCGGATCGTCGGCATCGAGGAAACCGGCAACGAGATGTACATCGTCCAGTCCGGCACGGTGGAGGTGTGGAAGGACGTGGACGAGGACGGCATCTCCCAGTTGGTCGCCACCTACCGGCCGGGGCAGATGGTGGGGGAACTGGCGGTGCTCGACCAGGGGCAGCGGAGCGCGGACTTGGTCGCCGGG
>JALWUZ010000049.1 GCA_027079895.1 Anaerolineae bacterium | reverse complement strand
GTTTCCGCTGACGGGCGATGGTCGCGGATGTCCTATTTTCGCCGAAGAAACGCATTTTGGCAACCCCGCCTGAACGAGGGTAGAAGTGGGGGGTTGATACGGAGGCCCCGGTTTGCTTCGAAATCCCTAGTACTAATTTCCTATTGCCATCTATACCCGGTGGCTCTAGAATGAGAGCGCGGTTTGTTTGTCGTTCATCTGGCACGAGACGGGAGGCGCGATGAGAACCTGGAAATCATTGGTCAACAAGGCGGTATCGGTGATCGTGGTCATCACGATGTTGCTGACCGGCACCGGCATAACGGCGGTGCATCCGGTCGGAGCGGAGGAGGCGAACCCCGCCCGTCGGCAATCCCAGGCAGATGTTTACTTGCCGGTGCGCTGGCGGGGACAGACGGCAGAGCCTCCTCCAGTTTATTTGCCGGTCGTGCTGCGAGGATACATCCCCCCCGTGCCCACGGAGATCACTCTGAACCCCGGTACCGGCGGGGAGATCGGCTCCTCCGACGGCAAAGTGCAGGTCGTTTTCGACCCTGAGGCCATCACCCAGACGGTGACCATTCGCTACCGGGAGATCGAGCCGCCTTCCCTGCCGCCGGACAACCTGGGCGTGGCAGGGCCGGCTTTCGAGATCACGGCGGAGGCCGCCGACGGCACGCCGATCTACAAGTTCCCCTACCTGGTGACCATCATCCCCGGCCCGCCGGACGTCCCCATTGTGACCCCTACCTGGCACATCTACGTCTACTACACCCCGGAGGATGTTGACGGCCTGGATACCAGCCTGCTGTTCCTGTACACCCGCCGCGACGAGAGCGAGGACTGGCACCGGGCCGTCAGTGCGAACTATGGGGAGCAGCAGATGATCCTGGCGGAAAACGAGGAGGTCGGCCAGTTCGTCCCGATGGCCCCGCTGGCTTCCCGTCCTCAGTCCCCCAGGTCTCTTATGCCGATGGCGGTGGCCCAGAGCCACAAGTTGGCCCTGGACCCGGACGACAACGTGGGAAAGGCATATTGGCCCGGTGAGGGCATGGTGCATGAAGGCCCTTATGCCTACCGCCTGGCAGTGGAGACCCGCCAGCGGTTCGTAGACAACAACTGTCACGTAGACATTCTCGTCACCCGCAACGCATCGCAGCAGTGGGGCTATGTCCCCCGTTCCTCCCGCGCTCGGCAGGCACGCAATTTTGGCGCCGATATGTTCGTCACATTGGCTTTCAATGCCCTCTATGGGCATCCGTGGGGAGTGCAAAGCGAAGGCGGGCTAAAAGCCTGGGCACGTGATAACGACACTCGCCCGAACGACGTCGCCCTGGTCAACAAATTCTTCGACGCCATCGAGACCTACACCGGACGCCCATCTGATTGGGGCCGGGGTGTTTCCATCCTCCCATACGCGGAGTTTTACAACGTCGCCCCTCACTATGCCCACATCGAGACCCTCTTCCTAGACCACAACTATGACTGGCCGGTTATCCACACCCACTTCGACCTCGTCGTGGACGCTGCTTACGCGGCCATCGCCAACCGCCTGACCGAACTGGGCCTGACCTGCGGCGAGGACAACCAACCGCCTCCCATCCCCGACCCTCCGTCGCCGGAGGTTCTGCGTAAACTGCGCGACCTGGGTTATCAGAACTATCAGCGCTACGGCGGCGACCCGGTCAGTTTCTCGACCGGCAACCACGTCGTCCAGGTGCGCCTGGCCCGCATCCCCGGCCGCGGCGGGCTGGACTTTTACCTGACGCTGACCTACAACTCCCAGGACTGGCGCAGCGACCTCTTCGGCTACGGCTGGTCCTTCCCCTACAACGCCCGCGCCCAGCAGTACAGCGACGACTCGGTGAGCATCGCCCTGGCCGACGGGCGCACTTATCATTACACCTGGAACGGCAGCGGCTACGACGCCCCGGCCGGTGTCTACGACCGCCTGACCCCCACCGACCAGGGCTGGGATTGGACTACGCCGGACGAGGTGACGCTGGTCTTCAGCCGGACGGTGGGCGGTTTCGGCATCCTGACCGAGTGGCACGACCGCCGGGGCAACGGGCTGCACTTCGATTACGACCTCAGCGGCCAGGACAACTGGCAGGACGGCGAGGATGTCCCCCGCCCGCCGCTGACCGCCATTCACGACGACGCCGGCCGCACGATCACCCTGACGAGCGACGAGAACAGCCGCATCACTCGCATGGCCCTGTGGGATGGCCGCGTCTACACCTTCGAGTACGACGGCGACGGCAACCTGACCCGCATCGCTCTCGCTTCCGACACGCTGCGCCGCTTCCAGTACGACAGCCGTCACCGGATGACCAAAGAGTGGGACGGCGAGGGGTTCCTTTTCCTCCAGAACGCCTATGACGACCGGGACCGCGTGGTCGAGCAGGTTGACGCCAGCGGCACGCACAGTTATTTCGCCTACGACCTGGCCCACCGCGTCACCACCTTCACCGACAACCTGGGCCACCAGGAGGTCTATCACTGGGATGAACTGAACCGCGTGACGCAGGAGCAGGACGCGGCGGGCAACACCGCCCACAACGAGTACGACGCCGACTACAACCTCACCAGCCGCACCGACGCCAACGGGAACGTCACCCGCTACGAGTACGACGACCGGGGCAACCTCCCCGCCCGC
>JALWUZ010000048.1 GCA_027079895.1 Anaerolineae bacterium | reverse complement strand
CCCCTGGGCGGAGGATGTACCAGGTGCGTTGCAGGTCGGAGACGAACCCCTCTTGCCGCACGCCGAAGTCCACCTGTACCAGGTAGCCCGGCTGCACGGCGAAATCGGCCGGCATCACGTGGCCGAAGGAGGAGTCCGGTCCTATGGTGACGATGGGGCAGAAGTTCTCTTCCCAGGCCAGCCCCAGTTGCTCCTGGCTCACCGCTTCGTGCAGCCAGCGGGCGATGTCCCGCTCCCGCACTCCGGGGAGGATCATCTTCCCGATGTGGGAGAACAACTCCTCGGTGGTGCGGATGGCCTCCCGAATGCGCTCTATCTCCGTCGGCGACTTGCGGCCTCGCAGGGCGGCGATGATCTCTTCGGCGGAGACGAGGCGGCTGGCGTACTCGGTGCCGCCGATGATTTTCGCCAGCAAACGGAACATGCCGTGCGTCAGACCGTCGGCGGCCGGGTCGTCCTCGGAGAAGTTGAGGGCGATCTTGCGCGGGTTGATACGGGCCAGGTGCTCCAAGAGCGGGTTGCGGATGGTGCGGTCGTAGCCCACGATGGTGGTGTAGCCGCCGATGTTCTTGATGTTCTCCGCGTCGTACCGGCCCACGATGGCGATTCGTTCTCCGTCGCGCGTCACTATCAGGGCCGAACGCCAGGTCAGGTCGAATCCGACTACCAGGTCGAGGCAGGGGTCCGCTACCTGCGTGGTCTCGCGCACGAAGGTCAGCCACAGGTCAACCTTCTTCTCCTGCAACACTTCCACTGCCTGATCCAACTTCTCCCGAACGATGTCGAACTGGGACATTGCGCCTCCTTCTCTCCGGCGAGACCGCCGCTAACCGGCCCCCACGATTCTCTCGTAGATGGCGTCCAACTCCTCATCGGAGTAGAAATAAATGACCAACCTCCCGCTCCCCTTGCGGCTCCGCCTCAGGCTGACCTTCGTCCCCAGCGACTCGCGGAACCGGGCTTCCAACGCCTCCGTCTCCGGGGAGACGCGCCGTGCCGCCGGGGGCTTTTTCTCACCCTGCAACCGGCGCACCAATTCCTCCGTCTGCCGCACGTTGAGCCCCTGCTGCACCACCGTTTTGAGCGCGGCCACCTGCGCCTCTTCCTGCTCCAATCCCAGCAGGGCGCGGGCGTGCCCCTCGCTGATGCGCCCGGCCAGCAACGTTTCCCGCACCGGACGGCTGGCCTTCAGCAGGCGCAGGGTGTTGGCGACGGCGACCCGGCTTTTCCCCACCCGTCGGGCGACCTGTTCCTGAGTCAGGCCGAACTCCTCGATCAACTGCCGATAGGCCAGGGCCTCCTCCAGCGCGTTCAGGTCGGCCCGCTGGACGTTCTCCACCAACGCCAACTCCAACATCTCGCGGGGAGAGATGTCCTTCACCACGACCGGCACCTTGTCCAGACCGGCCAGCCGGGAGGCCCGCCAGCGGCGTTCGCCGGCTATCAACTGGTACCCGTCGGGGACTTTGGTGACGATGAGGGGCTGGATGATGCCGTGTTCCTCGATGGAGGCGGCCAGTTCCACCAGGTCTTGGTCGCGGATGGGGGAGCGCGGTTGGTGGGGATTGGGCGAGATGGCCGCCAGGGGGACTTCCAGCACCCCCTGGGACGTGGCGCCGTCCTCGACGCCGGAAGCGGTGGGGATGAGCGCGTCCAGCCCTTTGCCCAACCCTTTCTTACGCGGTGACATGACTCCCTCGCTTGTCCTTCAACAACAGTTCCCGCGCCAGGGCGATGTAAGCCAGCGACCCCGCCGACCGGGGGGCGTAGGAGATAATCGGCTCGCCGTAACTGGGGGCCTCGCTCAGGCGCACGTTGCGGGGGATGACGGTGTCGAAGACCCGGCCCGGAAAATGCCGCCGCACCTCCTCGACGACCTGCTTCGCCAAAGTCGTGCGCCCGTCGTACATCGTCATCACCAGCCCCCGCAGCCGCAGGTTGGGATTGAGCGCACGACGCACCAGTTCGATGGCGCGGGCCAGTTGCGACAGCCCCTCCAACGCCAGGTACTCGCACTGCACCGGGATGATGACCCCGTCGGTGGCGGTGAGGCCGTTGACCGTCAGCAGTCCCAGGCTGGGAGGGCAGTCAATCAGGACGTAGTCGTACTGCGGCGGGGTGGCGGCCAACGCTTGTCGCAGACGGTGTTCCCGTTGCGGCATGCTGACCAGTTCGACCGTCGCCCCGGCCAGCGTTGGGGCGGCGGGCGCGATGTCGAGACGCGGCCAGCGGGTCCGGCGGATGATCTTTGTCAAAGGGATGTCGCGCACCAACAGGTCGTAAATCGTGGGCGAGACGGTGCGCTTGTCCAGCCCCAGCGACGAGGTGGCGTTGGCCTGAGGGTCTATGTCAACGATGAGGACGCGCTGCCCCCACTGAGCCAGGCAGGCTCCCAGGTTTACCGCCGTCGTCGTCTTGCCGACCCCGCCCTTCTGATTGGCCAGCGCGTAGATGATAGGCATCGTGTGACTGCTTACCCCCGCCGGGCCGGTTGATACGGCAGTGCAGTTCTACGGGGACACGAACCCGCCCTGTCCCGCGTGCTGAGTCAGAAGTTCGACCGCGTGCAGGAAGCGGCTAAAAGATCGTGACCGCCGGGCCGCCAGGTCGAAGTCAATCTCCGTCGTCATACTCGGCTGGTGAGCGGTCTCCTTGTACCGCCCGCCGGGAAACAGACGACGGGAAAGCCATCCTTTGGCGTCCCGCACACTCTCCACATCAGCCGGTGGCGTCAGGTCTTCGCCGTACTGCGGGGCGATGGTCTCGATACTGGCGAGGAACCAAGCCTCGTACTCCCGATGAGCGAGGACGATGGCTACCGGCAGCCGCGCGGCCTGCGAGCGGATCTCTGCCGCCAATCGTTGGGCCTCCTCTTTCGGGCAACCGTCGTCCAGATCCAGGAGGATGAGAACGCCTTGTGCCTCATCCTCCATCGCTGCGTAGCGCAGGTAGTTCGCCAGTTTCTTTCGCAGCGTCGGGAGGCTATGGGCCTTCTTGGGGTGCGTGACCTCCCAGTCGTACAGCCGGAGCCGGTCGTGCAGCACTCGCCGGATGAGAACGGGAACGGCTTTCGCGTCGCCGTCCCCTTCGACTATGGGGACGATCTTCGGCATCTCACCCCTCGACGGCAGTTCAGCCCCGTTGCAGCCCTTCCATCCTCATCAACTCGCCGGGGGAAAAGAGTTTCTCCGCGATAGCCCGACGTTGCTTTTCCGAGACCCTCCCCACCAACGTGACGTTGTCCACCTTCTCCACCACCCGCAGCGATTCGGCGGGCAGGCCGTAGAGCAGGTCCGGGCTGTGGGTGGTGATGATGACCTGGGAACGTGTGCCGGCCTCCAAGAGCACATCCCGCAGGACGCTCAAAGCCCCTGGGTGAATCGTCAGTTCCGGCTCCTCGATGGCCAACAGGGAGCGCGGCGGTGATTGGTACAGAGCGGTCAGCAAGCCCAGCAGTCGCAGCGTCCCGTCGGATTCCTGCGCCAGTGGGAAGACGGGGCCGCTTTCGCCGTGATGGAGCCGAGTCACCAGATAGCCCCCGGTCTGAATCACGGAGATGTCGCTGACCCCTGGCACCGCCAGGGTGAGGGCTTCCAACAGGGCCTCGAAAGCCCGGCGATTCCCATTTTTCAAATTTTTGAGGACTCCGGCCAGGTTCTGCCCGCGCTCGTCGAGGGGGTAGGGATGGGCCGCTTTCTGGGGCTCGCGCAGGAGGTCGGGATAGATGGTGTAGAAACTCATGTTCAGCAGGAAACGGGCCTCAGGCGCGGCGGAGGAGAAAATCCTGGGCCAGAACAAGAGCACTTGCGGCTCTGGGCCGACCGGCTCGCCGACCTGTCCCTCGAAGACCGCTCGCGGCAGACGCTCGTCGTAGGGAGGCCGTATCCACCGCCCCTCTCGAATTTCGTACCCGAAGGAACGCCCCCGCTGTGTGCCGGTGTACCGTTCCTGCTTGACGCGGTACTCCTCGCGCCTGTCGCCTCCCAGGGTGAAGGTGTACTCGACCGCCCCGTCCTGAATCTCGAACTGGAGCCCGACCTGAACGTCGTAGGGGCGGCCCTCCGGCGACCAGCGGCGCAGAGCGTCCATCCCGTGCCGGTTGAGGATGGCGTTCTCCAGCCCCAGCCGCAGGCTATCGCGTATGAAGCGGAGCACGTCCACGATGTTGCTCTTGCCCGTGCCGTTTGGCCCGACGAGCACCGTCAGCGGGTCGAAATCGAGCGTGGCCTCCTCGATGCTGCGATAGTTCCTGACGTGGAGTTTGGTCAACACAACCCCTTCTCCCACTCAGCCGCCCGCCAGTATCTCCCGGCAGCGGGCGACCTCCTCCGGCCTGGGAGTGCCGTCCAGCCCGGCCCGCGTCACCGAGTAGGCGGCGATGCAATTGGCGAAGCGGGCCGCCTCCCAGGGATCCTCCCGCCGTCGGTAGCAGTAGAAAAACGCGGCGGCGAAGATGTCCCCCGCGCCGGTGGGATCCACCTCCCGCATCGGCGGGGCGGGGAAGTGCCGGGATTCGCCTCCGGTGTGGACTGTGCAGCCCTCCCGTCCCTGCGTCACCACCAGCAGCCGGGTCAGCGCGGCGTAGCGGGAGATGAGCACGCGGTCGCCGGCCACGTCCTCCTCGCTGAGCACCACCGCGTCCGCCCGCGCCAGAATCGGCTCCGCGCTCTCCCAGGAACCGCCGCTCACCTGGCCCGCCTCGTCCCAGCGACGCATCCAGCCCTGCGGGGTCACGCCGATGAACGCCTCCCCGAAGGCGTCCACCAGGGAGGGGGCGCACTCACGGGCGACCGGCCCCAGGTGGACGATGTCCGGCTGCCAGTCGGCGGGCACCATCTCCCGCGAGAGGGGCGCGGCGAGCCCGTGCAACATCTGGCGGCGACCGGTGGAGGTGTAGATGTTCTTGAAGGTGGTCGTGGCGGCGGCCGAGTGGCGGGCGATGAGTACCCCGTCCAGCGCGGCCAGATCGAGGTCGGCCTCCGCGCTGGTGACGATCCCCACCCGGCAGCCCAGCGCCAACGCGGTGCGGGCGGCGTAGGAGACCGTCCCGCCGATGGTGAAGTGGCCGTCAATCAGATCGCGGGTGACGTGGCCGATGACCAGATAGTCCAGGGCGACGAGCGGCGGCATCGGTCGGGGGTCAGCGGGGGATGATGGTCACTTTGCGGTGCTCGCCCTCGCCGATGCTCTCGGTGGTCACGTCGGGGTTGTCGCGCAGCGTGACGTGGATGACGCGCCGTTCGTTGGGGGGCATCGGCTCCATAACCACCGTGCGACCGGTACGCACGGCCTGTTCCGCCAGGCGGAGGGCCATCTTGCGGAGCGACTGGGCGCGGCGGGCCTTGAACCCGTCGGCGTCCACCACCAGGTGAACCCAGCCATCCACCTCCCGCCCGACGATCAAGCGGGTGATGTGCTGCAAGGCGGCCAGCGTGTCCCCCCGGCGACCGATCAACTCGTCCGCGCCGGGGCCGGAAATCTCCAACATCAGCGGGGATTCCTTCTGGTTCGCCCCCGGTTCCGGCAGCGTCACCTTCACGCGGGCCTCGCTCAGCCCCAGCAGGGAGAGCAGTTCCAGCAGTACCCCTCTGGCGACCTCGGCTTCCTCTTCGGCGGGGGCGGGGGCAGGGGCCGGTGGTTGTTGCGGTTGCTCTGGGGGTTGCTCCTGTTCCTCCTCTGCCACCTCCACCTCCGCCTGCTCGACTTCGGCGGCAGGGGGCTCCTCTTCCTCCTCCGGCTCCATCGCCTGAGGCTTGAGCGTCAGCCGCACGCGGGCATCCCGCGCTCCCAGGCCCAGCACTCCACGCTTGCCGTGGTCCAGCACCTCGATCTCAACAGCATCACGGTCAACCTGCAAGCGGTCCAGACCGGCGGCGATCGCCGCCTCCACATCGGCCCCGGTGGCCTCGATTGTCTGCTCCGACATCGTTCACATCCTCCCGTGTGCGGTCAACTCTTCCCGTTCACCCGCACGAAGTAGTACTGAATCACCCTGATCACGCTCGAAATGATGAAGTAGATGGAGAGCCCCGTCGAGTAGGACAGGGTGAACAGCATCATCATCAGCGGCATCATAATCTGCATCTGCTGATTCATCATCGCCGCCTGGGACTGGCTGTCGCCGGTCGTCGGTGGAGTCATCACCTTCTGCTGCGCCCAACTGGTGATGAACACCAGCACCGGCAACGAGTAGGACCACCATTGGGCGGGATTCGGCGGCAGTCCCAGGTCCATCCCCAAAAAGGTACTTTGCAGGGGGACGATACCGGCGATTCCCGGCAGCCACTTGTAGATGTGGTGTGAGAAGTTGAACAGGTCTAACGGCGTCGAGGGGATGACGTACCGGATGGCGATGATGAGCCCGAACCAGATCGGCATCTGCACCAGCAGCGGCAGGCAGCCGCCCAGGGGGTTGATACCGGCCTCCTTGTACAACTTCATCTGCTCCTCGGCCAGTTTGTCCTTTTGATTGGCGTACTTCTTCTGCAACTTCTCCAGTTGAGGTTGTAACTCCTGCATCCGGCGGGACGATTGCTGCTGCTTCATAGTCAGGGGGAAGACGAGCAGGTTGAGCAGGATGGTCAACGCGGCGATGGCGGCGATGGTGCTGTGTCCCAGGACGACGTACAGGAGCAAAATCAGATTTGCCATTGGGTAGGCGATGAAATCGAACACCTCTCGGACTCCCTAATCTTCTGTCTGCGGTGGATAGGCCCACATATCCCGCCCGTTGTCCACGTGCAAGGCGCGGATGTGGTACGAACCGTAGATTGCCAACTCGTACACCACGTCTCCGTTGACCACCGGCGTGGAGAGCACTTGCCCCTGCCCGTCCCGTGACCAGATGACGTAGCCGTCGCTGACGTCCAGGGCGTACAGCGTCCCGTTCTGCCCGCCGACCAGCAGCAGCCGACCGTCCGCGCTCAGGGCCGGGCCAGCCCGCACCTTCGTCTCCAACTCGCTCTTCCAAATTTGGTGGCCGCTCTCCGCTTCGACGGCGTAGACCCGGCCTCCCACGTCCGTCGCGTAGACAGTGTCGCTGTAGACTACCGGGCTGCCCCAGAACCAGTCGTTGCTCGAAAAGTGCCACAGTTCGGCGCCCGTTTCGGCGTCAATGGCGTAGAGATGGTTGTCGAACGCGCCGCTGTAGAGCACTCCGTCCGCCAACGCCGGGGTGCTGGCGAAGGCCCCCCCGGCCTGGAACTTCCACTTCACCCGGCCGGTGGCGAGGTCGAGGGCGTACAGGTTGTGGTCCATCGCGCCGATGTAGACCGTGTCGGAGACGATGAGCGGCGTCGCCCAAACGCGGTGCCCGGTCTCCAACGTCCAGCGGAGCGCACCGCTGTTCACGTCCAGCGCGTAGACATTGCCGTCGCTGTTGCCGATGACGAAAGTGTCGCCGCTGATGGCCCCGCCTTCGACGTACTGCCCGGCGGCCAGGTCGAAGTGCCATTGCAACGTCCCCGTCTCCCGGCTCAGTCCCCAGACGATGTTCTTGGGCCGACTGAGGAAGCCGGAGGCCGGTACTTGCGAGGCGGCGATGACGTGGCTCTCGTCCACGGCGGGCGCGGCGTAGAACAGGCCGCGCCGCTCCTCTTTGGGATTCTGGGGAAAGGCCCAGACGACGCTCCCGTCCGCACTGTTCAGGGCGACGACTTGCTCCACGTCCGCCGCGTACAACGTCTCCCCGGCGACGGTCAACCCCGTCCAACTGGCGGCCCGTGCGCTGCCGGAACAGCCGCTCAGTCCGGTCATCAGCACGGCCAGCACCAACAGGCTCAACGGCCAGCGTTTACTCCACAGATGATTCAACGATTCACCCCCTTGAGTTTCACTTTCAAGTCCAGGTCGGGCACGGGGTCATAGCCGCCGGGGTTCCAGGGATGGCAGCGGGCGACGCGCTTGACGGCCAGCCAGCCGCCCCGCAGTGCTCCGTAACGGGCGATGGCCTCATAACCATAGTGGGAACAGGAGGGCTCGAAGCGGCAGGTCGGGGGAAGCACACGGGAGAGAGTCATCTGATAGAGGCGGATCAGGCCCAACAAAACTGCTTTGACCAATGGAAACCACTCCTCATCGGTTGGCCGCCGGGGGCGCGGAGGTCGTCAGACCGGCCCGTCGCAGCACGGACGCCAGGGCCTGCTCGACCTGCTGCTCTTTGGCCTGGAGAATGGCGGCTCTGGCGACCAACATCACATCCCAACCGTTGTCTGCGAATTGGTAATAGAGGTGGCGGGCCGCCTCGCGCAGCAGCCGTTTGGCCCGATTGCGCTGCACGGCTCCCCCTACCCGGCGGCTGGCCGTCACCCCGACGCGGCTAAAGCCTAAACCGTTCGGAAGGGCGATCAGTACCAGCAGTGGATGAACCCACGATCGCCCTTCCGCGAACACCCGGCGCACGTCAGCGGTACGCCGCAAGCGTAACCGCCGCTCCAACATCCGACCCCGCTAGTCCCGACGGCGCGGGCGCAGCGAACTTTCCTTCCAGTTGAGTTTCTTGGCCCACTCGCGGTGTACCGTCAGGTGCAGGCGGCCTTTGGCTCGACGCCGCTTGAGCACTTTTCGCCCGCTGGCGGTCGCCATCCGGGCCCGAAAGCCGTGAGTGCGCATGCGCTTGCGCTTCTTCGGCTGGTACGTTCGTTTTGGCATTTCTTCACCTCCGATTGCTGATGAGCCGCGCCATTATACCCCATCCCGTGAGTAAGTCAATCCGCCGTTTAGCGAGCGTCACACATTGGGGACAATCTCCTGGAAGGCTGAGGCGGGCCACTGGAGGGCCAGTCCTCGGAAAAGTTGGGCCATTGGCAACTTCCGCACCTCGTAGCCTGCCAGTTCCA
>JALWUZ010000047.1 GCA_027079895.1 Anaerolineae bacterium | reverse complement strand
GTTGCAGAAGGGCCGCAGGTGCTTCTCGAAATGGGTCTCCAGGAGGCCGTAGTAGACTTCCGCATACGCCCGCAGCGTCCCTTTGAGCCGCTCCCCGAACCGTTCCAGCACCGAGCCGAAGGTGACGTGCAGCACCTGGCGGGCGTCGAACTGATCCAGCAGGGCGGGCAGGTCGTCGTCGGCGAGGGATTCCGGCGCGGGGACGCGGCCCACGTCCGCCGAAACGTGATAAGTGGCCCGGTCTACAGCGTACCGCTCGCGGGCATAGGCCAGAATCAGCCGGAACAGGGGCGGGTCCACCCGCGCCACCGCCCGCAACGCTTCCAGGTAACTCGTCCCGGCGGTCTTGAGATGCACCAGCCCCCCCGTCAGCCGGGCGACGATGGGGTAGAGGCTGAACTTGTCGGAGCCGGAGTGGAGGCTCAGTTTGTAGGGCCCCCAGGCGCGGGCGATGGCGGCGTGCCGCGCCAGTTGCGCCGTGAACTCCCCCAGGTCGCCGATGTAATCCACCCCCTTCTCGAACCGCCCGACGTAGCGCGGGGCCAGGCTCACCCAGCGGACTCCCAGCCGACGCAACTCGTTGGCGATGAAGAGGTGCTCCTCCGGCGAGGTCGGGGTCGCCGTCTCGTCCACCGAAACTTCCAACTCGAACGCGCTCTCGTCCAGCCGGGCCCGGAGGTAGCGGTACATCCGCACCGTGTGGGCCACCGCCGGGCCGTACTTGGCCGCCGCCCGCGCCCACTTCTCGCGGTCGAAGGTGAGCGCAAATTCCCCCAGGTCGAAGGTGCGGCCCAGGTAGCGGCGTTCCATGTCCTGGGGCCGGTCTTCGAGCGCGTCCCAGGGGAGGGCGGTCACTTTGGCTTCCAGCGCGGCGAGGGAGGCGGTGTGTGCGCTGTCGTCCACGTGGTCGCCGGGGTCTACGGTGTAGAGCGTGTACCCGGCGGCGATGAACGGGTCGCAGTCGGCCGGGGTCTTGAGGTGGTCGGCGTCCGCCCCCCAGGGAGCCCGCCAGTCGGCCTGCCGGACGGTGGCGAGGGCGTCGTCCAACACCTGCTGCGGAGTGCGGCCCGTGCGGGCGTTCTCCCGCACCGACTGCTGGGCGAAGATCGGGGCGACGGCGGGACAGGCCCGCGCCGCCCGAATGTGTCCCGGCGTCGCCAGTCCCAGCCGGTCGCCGAACCCGGCCGAGGTGCGCAATCCCAGCGGGACGGGGTGGAACCATTCGTCACTCATCGGAACACCTCCCTGATTCAACGCCTATGCCCAGACTGTCAGTCGGGCGGGCAGAATCTCGAACTCCAGACGGTGGGCGGCGGTGCAGAGGATTTCGCCGTCGGCGTGGGCGATCAGCGCGTCCTCCGAGGTGATGGTCACGCGGCGGGTGCGCTTGGCCTGCAACAGGGGATGGCTCAGATGACTGCCCTTGATGAAGCGGAAGATGAGCCCGAACATCGCCAGCCGCCCGACGGGCCCGGTGATGATGAGGTCGAAGAGGCCGTCGTCAAGGCGGGCGTCGGGGGCGGTGAGGAAGCCGCCCCCCTCGCGCGGCCCGTTGGCGACGCAGGTCAACGCGGTGCGGAGGCGGATCTCGCCCTCGTCGTACCGGATGGCGACCTGGGGGTAGGGGGCCAGGAAGATGGTCTTGATGACCGCCAGCAGGTAGGGAGCCATCCCCCGCAGCCAGTGGATCTTGGCGGCCTCGACGGCGACGATGCCGCCGAAGCCGATGTTCACCGTGTTGTCGAAGTAGCGGCTCTCCCGCCGGTCCACGGTGACGCGCCCCAGGTCAACGGTGCGGGCTCGACGGCGGGCCAGCACTCGACAGGCTCCGTCCAGGTCGGCGGGGATGTTCAGCGCGTAGGCGAAGTCGCTGCCGGAGCCGACGGGGATGACGCCCAGGGTCGCCGAGGAGTGCGGGTCTTGCAGCAGGCCGTTGATCACTTCCTGGACGGTGCCATCGCCGCCGGCGGCGACGACGGTCTCGTAACCGGCGGCGACGGCCTGGGCGGCCAGTTCGATGGCGTGCCGGTGGTAGGCGGTGCGCTCCAGGTCGAAGTCCACCCCGGCCAGGCGCAGGGCCTGTCGCAGGAGCGGCTCCACCCGGCCGCCGTAGCCGCGTCCGGCGCGGGGGTTGAGGATGACTTTGACTTTGGCGGTGGGCATACCGGGCTCCTGCTGGGGTCAGGCGATGCGGCGGTAGAACAGGGGCAGCCGTTCGACCGGCTCGTCGCCGATGTGGTGGGCGGCCAGGACGCGCTCACGGGCGGCGGCCAGGTGTTCCGCGTCGCCGGCGTGGACGGTGAACAGCGGCTCCCCCTGCTCCACGCGGTCGCCCACTTTGTGATGGACGACGAGGCCCACGCGGTGGTCAATGGGGTCGCCTTTCTTCTCCCGCCCGCCGCCCAGGTCAACGACCGTCATGCCGATTTCGGCGGCGTTGACCTCGGCCAGGTAGCCGGTGCGCGGGGCGGGGACGGGTTCGATGAGTGGGGCGCGGGGGAGCCGTTCCGGCTCGTCAATCACGCTCACGTCGCCGCCCTGGGCCGCCACCAACTCCCGGAATTTGCGCCAGGCCGCGCCGGAGGAGAGGGATTCCTGCGCCCGCGCTAGCGCCCGCTCGGAGTCGAGGGCGGGGTCGCTC
>JALWUZ010000046.1 GCA_027079895.1 Anaerolineae bacterium | reverse complement strand
GGCCAGGATGACCAGGCTGTGGAACAGGAGCAGGAAGCCGCCGGTGGTGTGCGTGTAGAGCGTCAGCGCGTCGCCGAGGGCCAGCCCCGCCCAGAGGAGTTTCCGGCCGGGGGAGCGGAGGGCCCGCACCAGGAAGACGGTGCTCCACAGCCCCAGCGCGGCCAGGGTCATGTACATCCGTCCGTCGCGGGCGTAGAGGGCGTAGAACGGGGAGAGCGTCGCCAGTGACGCGGCCAGCAGCCCGGCGCGGCGTGAGAGCAGGTCGCAGCCCAGGCGGAACATCCCGACCACCATCAGCACCCCCATCCACACGGAGAGGAAGCGCAGGGAGAACTCGCTCCATCCGGCCAGCGGCAGCCACATGGCGAGCAGGTAACTGTGGAGCGGCGGCAGGACGTCCCGCGATGACCAGGCGAGGAGCGCGGCGGGGGAGAGGCGGGCGACGTAGACGGCGTACCCCTCGTCGTACCACAGGCTGGGGGCGGCGAGGTGGGCGGCGAAGATGAACAACGGGATGGCCGGCAGCAGGGCAGCGGTCAGGCGACGGCGCACGTCACAGCCTCCCGAAGAAAGCGGCGGTCTGACGGGCGATGCGCTCCCAGGTGAACTCCGCCGCCAGTTCCCGCGCCCCCCGTTCCAGTCGGGCGCGGAGGGACGGGTCAGCGGCCAGGCGGGCGACGGCGGCGGCCAGACTCTCCGGGTCGCCCGGCGCGGCCAGCACCATATTCTCCCCGTCCCGCACCTGGGGGAGCGGAATCGCCGGGTCGGTGGTGACGATCGCCCGCCCGTGCGACAGGCAGGCGTGGAGCGTCCCGCGCCGGAAGGAGACCCCGTCCCGGTAGGGCAGGAGGCAGAGGTCCGTCGCCAGCAGTCCGGCGGAGACCTGCTCCGGGCGGGAGTAGCCGGTCCAGTGGACGCGCTCCCGCAGCCCCAGGTCGGCGATGAGGGCCTCCACCCGCGCGGCGTAGGCCCGATTGGTGGGGTCGGAACTGCCCACCCGCCCGCCGACCATCAGCAGATGGGCCGGGAGGCCGCGGGCGACCAGCAGTCCCAGGGCGCGGATCAACTCCTCCCCCCCCTTGCTGGCGTTGAGGAAGCCGAAGTAGCCCACCAGGAGGTCGTCCGGCCCGACGCCCCAGCGGGCCCGCTCCGCCGACCGGTCGTAGCCGCGCGGCGGGCGCGGCGGGATGTTGCTGCCGATGTGGATGAGGCTCAGGCGGGCGGCGGGGATGATGTCCTGAAGGCGCAGGTAGTCCTCCTGATTGGTGACGATCACCCCGTCGGCGCGGCGGGCGAGGAGGAGCACCGCCCGCCAGCGGAGCGGCCCGGCCTTCGGGAAGAGGTAGGGCACCTTCAGGTCGTGGAACGTGACCACCAGCGGCGGGCGGTTCCGGCGGCGGGGGATGAGGTTGACCGCCGGATGCATGCCGTAGGCGGCGGCCTGGTACTGGAGGTCGAGCACATCCAGGCGGAGGTCGCGGGCCAGGTCGAGGATAGGACGCCAGCAGCCCCACCGCCAGGCCGTCACGACGCGGTGGACGCGCGGGGCCGGGGGCGCGGCCGGCCGTGCAGAGGTGATGACGTGGACGGTGTGCCCCAGGTCGGTCAGGGCGCGGCCCAGTTCGCGGGTAAAGTCCCCGACGCCGCCCTGGTCAGGGGGATATTCGCCGGTCAGCAAGCCGATGCGCATGGGTCACTCCTGGTATGCCGAATCTGTGGCCGGTGGGCCGACGGGCCGGACGACGGTCGTCAGGGGCAAGTGGTCGCCCACCGCCTCTCCCCCGCGCGTCACCGGCAGCCGCTCGCCGGTGATGATGTGGTACAGTCCCACGATGAGCCGGTACCGTCCGGGCGGCAGGTCGGGCGGCAGCGGCAGGCCGTACCGGTCGGTGAGCACCGTCCCCGGCTTCCAGATGCTGGTCGGCGCGAGGCCATCCAGCGGTTCGGTGTCGCGCTGGGCGACCAGGCGGCCCTCCGCGTCCAGCAGTTGGACGGTCACTTTGTACCGCTCCGTCAGCACCGCGTCCGTCTCCCAGAAGAGGGTCACAGGGAGGATGCCGCCGCTCTCCTCCACCAGGGCGTAGCCGCGCAGGTGGATGTGGTCGCCGAAGCGGGCGTCGCTCTCCACGTCCGGCGCGGCGGGGAGCGGGGCGACGGCGTAGGTCGCCAGCCGCACGCGCCCGTACCAGCGGTCGTCGGCCCGGTAGGCGCGGGACGCCAGCGCGGACTCGATGAGACGCTGCGGGTCGGATTCCGCGTCCCCCCAGTAGAGCACGAACAGCCGCCGGTGCCGGGCGAGCAGCGGGTCGAGGAAGGCGGCCACTTTCTCCGGCGTGGAGCGGTAGGGGGCCGGGTACACGTCCCGGTCGGGGTAGTAGTAGGTGAAGACCTCCCACTGATTGGGCGCGTCGAGGATGATGCCGTCGTCGCCGGGGCGCACCTGGGCGAGCAGGTCGGCGGCGAGGCGGCGGTAGTCGTCGCGGGCGTAGGCGGGGTCGTAGTACAGGTGGCGCAGGGAGGGGACGGCGGCCAGCGCGAGGGCCGCCGTCAGCAGCAGGGCCGGCCAGCGCGGCCGGCTCCCCCCGGCGGAGGCGGCGAGCAGGTGGAAGGGGGGCAGGACGACGACGAGGAATTTGAGCCAGGC
>JALWUZ010000045.1 GCA_027079895.1 Anaerolineae bacterium | reverse complement strand
CCCGTAAGCCTGCTGGATCTTCAGCAGATCCTTCAAAATCCGCTCCTCCCGCTCCCGATAGGCGACGAAGGAATACCCCCCGCGATACCACTCGATGTCGTCCCCGTAAGTCTCCTTCCAGGTGGAGAACACCGCGATGGACTTGAGGCACAGCCGAATCTTGGAGGGCGCGGAGTGGGTAGCCCGGATGCCCCCGATCGCCGCCTTGTTCGAGCCCTGACCGGGGCTGGCGAACTGGTCTATCACCAGCGGCTTGAGCCCCGCCTGCGCCAGGAAGAAAGCCGTGGGCAGCCCCACGCTCCCCGCGCCGATGATGATGGCGTCGTACACTTTAGTCGTCATATCTCCTCCTCGTCGAATCTACGGGCGGAACAGCACCAGCCCCGCCCCCATCCGCTCCAACGCCTCGTCGGCGTAGTGGGAGACGAGCACGCTGGGGTCGTCGAGCGCGGCGTACAGGGCGGGGATGGCCTCCTCCGGCTGGATGATGCTCAGGGCGCGGGCGGCTCCGGCCCGCACCGGCGACTCCGGCGCCCCCAGCGCGGCGATGAGCGCGGACACCGCCGGCTCCCCGATGCGGCTCAGCGCGTCGGAGGCGAGCCGGGAGACGAACGGGCTGGGGTCGGCCAGGCGGCGCACCAACGCCGTCACCGCCTCCGGGGCCTGCAACTCCCCCAACCCCTGGGCGGCGCAGGCCCGCACATCGGCGTCGGGGTCGTCCAGCGCGGCGACGAGCGTCTCCCGCGCCGCCGGACTGCCGACGGCGGCCAGGGCGCGGACCGCCCACCAGCGTTGATCGGCGTCCCCCGCCGCCAACAACCTCCGCAGCGGCTCCACCGCCGCTTCCCCGACGCGCCCGACGGCGAGCGCGGCCTCCTCGGTGCGCTCATCGTCCCCGGCAGCGATACACTCCAAGAACACCTCGAACGGTTCGGGCATAATCCTTTCCTCTGACAAGGGCACCCGCGCGGCGCGGGTCAACAAATCTCTGGTGGGCCGCGCGGCGAAGTAGAACAGATGCGCCGGACAGTGACAGTCGGACGCTCCGAACCCCCTCACCGGCAGGATTGCACCCGGCCGAGCGGCCAGCGACCGGGCCCAAGCGCACTCCCGCCGTTCCCGCCCGACGGCGTACCACACGGCGACCACCGGGGCGACCGCGAGCAGATAATCCACGTGCCAGTGGAGACGCTTCTCCCGCCGCAGGTGGCGCCCGACGCGGGCCGCCAGCCCGCCCGGTCCCAGCGCACTCCCGACGTAGACGTACCATCCGGCGGCCAGATGGAAGCGGCCCAACTTCCCCACACCGACGACCGTCGGGCGGAGCAGACGCAGGAGCAAGGCGTAAGTGCCGGGCGCGTCAGGGAGCATACACCAGCCGCTGCCACAGGACCCCCGCGCCCCACGAGAGCCCGCATCCGAGCGTCACCAACAGCGCACCGAGGGCGTCGAGGGCCCGCACCGCGTGGTGCTCATCGAACGCATACAACACCGGCCCCTCGCGGACTTCGGGGGCGATCAACGCCGCCAGCCCGCCCAACATCAACAAAACGGCCAGCGCGGCCAGCAGAATCACGCGCCAGTGGAACATCGCTCATTAACGCCTACTGCGACGCGGGCGGGGGCGGCACCGGCAGGTCGGCGACGGCGACGTCAACCCACTTGTCCCCCTCCTCGATGAGCATCACCGGAATGTCGTCGCGGATGGGGTACTTGCGGCCACAATCCGGCTCCTGACAGACCAGCCAGCAGCCGTGTACCAGTTCCAGGCGGCCGGGGTCGTCGCCGGGCTTGCGCGTCTCCCCGCTGACGCAGTAGGGACAACGCAATATCTCCAACAGTTCCTCACTGACCATCGCGCACTCCTCATTGTGGGATTACCGGAGTAGTATAGCATTAAGTGGGGGGAGCGTCAACGTGACAGCGAACCCCGCCAGGGCGAATGGACAAGATTGGAGGACGCTGGGTAGACGATGGCAGTGCCATCGCCTACCCCTTTGAACGAACCCGCCCGCCAACCGGCTCTTGCGTTTCCAGCCGCCAGCAGTACAATTACCACGTCAGCCGATGCAGCCCGTCCACAGGAAAGGAGCGAGCGATGCGCATTCTCATCTTCACCAACGCCTACAAGCCACTCGTCAGCGGCGTTGTGACCTCCATCTCTCTCTTCCGATACGGCCTGATTAGAGCCGGTCACGATGTCCACATCATCGCCCCGGAGCACGAGAGCCACCAGGACGACGAGCCTTACGTGTTCCGCTTCCCCTCCCTCGACCTCCCGGAGAAACTGAACCTCTCGCTGGTGCTCCCGTTCAAGACTACGATGGCCCCCACCGTGCGGGGAATCAAGCCGGCGGTGATTCACTCGCAGCACCCTTTCGTGATGGGAGGGCTGGCAGCGGCCTTCGCCCGCGACCTGGGGCTGCCGCTGGTCTTCACCTTCCACACTCGGTACGACGTTTACGCTCAGCGGTACGTCCCCATCGCCCCCAAACTGGCCGGGATGGTGACGGACGAAATCGTCCGGCGGTACCTCGAAAAATGTACCCACGTCATCGCCCCCACCCCCAGCGTGCGGGACTTCATCCTCCGCGAGTACCGCCCGGAGGTCCCCGTGACCGTCATCCCGACCCCGGTCTGCCTGGAGCAGTACGCCGACCTCCAGCCCCAGCGGATTCGGGCCCAACTGAGGCTGCAACAGGCGGAGATGTTGCTCTACGTGGGGCGGCTGACCGGCGAGAAGAACCTGGATTTCCTCCTGCGGGCCTTCGCCGACATCGCAGCCCGACGGCCCCGCGCCCGGCTGGTACTCGTCGGCACGGGGATTCACGAGCGCAACCTGAAGCGTCTGGCACGGAAACTGGGCCTGAAACGGAAGGTCATCTTCGTCGGCGCGGTCCCCCACCAGGACGTCCGCCACTACGCCGCCGCCGCCGACCTGTTCGTCTTCACCTCCCTTTCGGATACCCAGGGGTTGGTGCTGACCGAGTCGCTGGCCGCCGGTACGCCGGTCGTCGCCGTGCGGGCCCCCGGCCCCCTCGACGTGCTGGCCGACGGCGGCGGGGTGCTGGTCTCCGAGGACGAGGAGGAGTTCGCCCAGGCGGTGGTGAACCTGCTGGGCGACCGCGCCCGCCTTCGGGCGATGAGAGAGGAAGCCCGCCGCGTTGCCCAACGCTACTCCATCCACGCCACCGTCGAGCAACTGCTGACCGTCTACGAGCAGGCAATCAGCGACGCTGCCCGGCACGGCTGGCGCCCCCTCCGGGAGCAGCAGCGCATCAGCGGCGACACCTGGCGGGAGATCGTCGCCCAAATCCGCGCCCTGGGCGAGAACCTCTCCACTTCCTTCCGCACCGCCTGGGACGACGAGGAGTCCCGCTGGTACCTGCAAGGGTATCTGCAAGAGGTGCGGGCCAGTTTGGAGGAGACCATCGGCGAGATAGACCGCGTGATTCAGGAAGGACGCCGGTCTAATTGAGCATCCGTGCCACCTGCCGTCTGCTGTCCCGCACCGGCATGGTACATGAGTCGGACCACCAAGTTGCGCTTCCCGTCTAACGGTGTATACTTACCCAAGCCGGCCGATGAGTTGGGAGAGCGAGCATGTCAGACAAAATCAACGTGATGATTGTGGATGACCATCCGCTTTTCCGACAGGGACTGCGGAACGTTCTATCATCGCACGACGACATCAACATCGTCGGCGAGGCCACCGACGGGGTAGAGGCCATCCGTCTGGCACAAGAACTGCTCCCCGACGTGGTCATCATGGACATCAACCTGCCGACCCTCAACGGATTGCAGGCCACCCGGCAACTGAAAGCCTCCTGCCCGGAGGTCAACGTGGTTATGCTGACCGCTTACGACGACGAGGAGCAGGTCTACCACGCCATCCGGGCCGGCGCCTCGGCCTACTACGCCAAAGACGTGCGCCCCGAACAATTGCTGGACGGCATCCGGCACGTGAGCCGGGGGCTGTACTGCGTGGACGGGAAACTGTTGGACGAGGAGGAGATCGGCGACTGGCTGCTGGAAGAGTTCCGTCGCTTCGGCGGCGAGGTGTTCGAGGATCACTTCTTCGCCCCCCTCTCCCCCCGTGAGACGGAAATCCTGAAACTGGTCATCCAGGGAATGAGCAACCGGCAGATCGCTTACCACCTGGGCATCAGCCACCAGACGGTCAAAAACCACATGACCTCCATTTTGAGCAAATTGGGCGTGAGCGACCGGACACAGGCGGCGGTCTACGCCCTGCGGCACGGCTGGGTGCCGCTGCACGAAAGCAAGTCATAACAGGAGTGGGAAAATGGTAACTTCAACCGGTAGCGGCGATCAATCATTCGAGCAGTTCATCGAGGAGTGCCGTCAAGAATACGAGAAGGCCCAACGGGAACTCAAGGAAATAGACCTGCTCATCCAACAGACGACGGCGGAGATAGAGCGGCAGACGCACCGCAATGCCCAGGCAGCGAACCGGCTGCGCCAGGTCGAGGCCTCGTTGGACACCGTGCCCCGTGAGGACATCAAAGAGGCTTACACCGCCGTGATGGAGACCCAGCAACGCCTGTTCACCATGCAGGGGCAGTTGGAGAAATTGCAGAGCAATCAGAGGGACATCTCCCGCTATCTAGACCTGCTCGACCGGGTACTCGCTATGGCCGCGCCGCCGGAGCGAGAGGTGCCGGTGGCTGAAGAGCAGGCCGGCGGAGATATGTCACAGTCCCTCGTCGTCCGCATCATCGAGGCCCAGGAACGGGAACGGCTGCGCCTGAGCCGTCAAATGCACGACGGCCCGGCGCAATCGCTGACCAACCTCATCCTCCAGGCGGAGATCTGCGAGCGGCTCTTCGACACCGACCCCGAACGGGCGCGGGCCGAACTGGCTGCCCTGCGGAACGCCGTCGCCGGCACCTTCAAAAAAGTCAAGGGCTTCATCATCAACCTGCGCCCGATGATGCTCGACGACCTGGGGCTGGTGCCGACCCTGCGCCGGTACGTGGACAGTTTCTCCGAAAACACCGGCGTTCTGACCCAGATGAGCCACACCGGCAAGGAGAAACGCATTCCTCGACACGAGGAGGTGACGATCTTCCGCATAGTCCAGGAACTGCTCAACAACGCCGTCGAGTACGGCAACGCCAGCAAAATCCAGATTCACCTGGACATCGGGGAGACCGCCGTGCGCGTCACCGTCGAGGACAACGGCAGCGGCTTCGATGTCTCCGAGATGCTCTCCTCCGAGAAAGACGAGATGGGGCTGGCGACGATGCGGGAGCGGATCGAGATGCTCAACGGGCAAATTCACTTCGACAGCGGGCTGGGCCGCGGCACCGTAGTGACCATCGAGTTGCCCATCTAGACGAGCCCGGCAAACAAATTCTCCCCGGAGGTGACGAAATGGCTTTCAGGTTTCCATCGGACGAATGGATCAAGGAACTGAGCCGGCAACTCAACGCCAGCGAGGCTTACGAGAAGGCGGCGCGTGACTGGGAGGGGGATTTCATCTTCGTCGTCGAGCCGGACGACGCCTATCCGAAGACCACCTACCTCTACCTGGGGCTCTATCACGGGAAGAGCCCGGACGCCGCCGAAGTCTCATCCATTGACGAGCGGAAGACGGAGTTCGTCCTGCGGGCTCCTTTCACCGCCTGGCGGCGGGTCATCGAGGGCAAATTGGATCCCATCCAGGGGATGATGACCCGCAAGTTGAAAGTGCAGGGCAATATGATGAAGATTATGCGCTACCCCAAAGCGGCAAAGGAGATCGTCTCCTGCTGCGCCCTGGTGCCCACGGAGTTCGGATAAAAACACCGTGATGTACGCCATTCCCCCCCAGGATCGGACAGAATCGAGAGGAAGTGAGCGACTACAAGGAAGACGTCAGGGCCATCAAAGAAGGCCTCGAGGCCATCCGGCGTGAGATACGCGACCTTCGCCAAGAGGTGCGAGACGCCACCGTCTGGATAGAACTGACCACCGGCTGCCCGCGCACCCCCATCAGGCACAATCTCGAAGATGTGGTGGCCGCTGCCTTCAGGCTGGGACTCCAGAACCCCAACATCCGTGCCGAGCACGTCAGGCTGCGGCAGGAGATTGTGGACACGGACGGAGTCATATTCCGCGCCGGCCGGCGGAAGGAAGTGGACATCATCGCCACAGACGGGGAACTGCTGGTGTTCGAGGTCAAGAGCGCACCGAAAGTAGGCGAGGTCGAATACTTCGCCGACAAGGTGGAGTTGGTGCGTTTGCAGAACCCGGACAAGCAGGTGAGAGGGGTTCTGGTCGCCCTCGGCGTCGGGGAGGAGATTCGCCGGGCCTGTCGGGCGCACGGCTTGATGCTGCTCCCCGACAGAAGGAGTGAGCAATCGTGAGAGACAGAATCGCCGTCCTGCTCCTGGCACTCCTCGGCGGGGTGGTGGCGACGCTGGCACTGGCGACTGTGAGCCGGCCGGCGACCCAGGCCGCCTCCCAAGTGATCTACGTGGCCGCGGATTGCAGCAGCGCACCGCGTCCCTGCTACAACCACATCCAGACTGCGATCATCGTCGCCGACTCCGGCGACGAAATCCACATCGCGGGCGGCGTCTACACTGACTACGTCACCAACTACGTCGCCCGCGTGGACAAGCCGCTGACCCTGCGCGGCGGCTACAGCAGCGACTTCTCCAGCCGCGACCCGGACGCCTACCCCACCATCATAGACGCCGAAGGTGAGAGGCGGGCCGTCTACGTTGGCAAGTACACCGGCGAGACGATCACCGTGACGCTGGACGGTTTGCACCTCATCAACGGCGACGCCGACGGCCTGGGCGGTGAGGAATACAACTCCAACGACGTCGGCGGCGGACTGTACGCGAGCCACGCCGTCCTCCACGTGGAGAACTGCCACATCGCCCACAACCGCGCCGACCAGGGCGCGGGAATCTATTTCACGAGCGTGGACGCCGTCATCAGCGGCACCCGCATTTACAGCAACACCGCCGCCCTCATCAGCGGAGGGGGCATCTACCACCGGAGCGGCCTGAAAGACGGCCTGACCTTCCAGAACACCGTCATCTCCGGCAACGCAGCCGCCTCGATGGGCGGCGGCGGCTACCTGGTCGGGCCAGTCACTATGAGCGATAGCCTCGTCTACGGCAACACCGCTGCCTGGGCAGGCGGAGGGTTGCTCGCCTGGGGTGAATTCACGCTGACCGGCAGCCAGATCCTCCACAACAGCGGCATTGGCCTGTCCTGCTGGAACTGCCTCGCCCGAATGAGCAACAATGTCTTCGCGTCCAACTACGGGACGGGGCTCGCCGTCAGCGGCATAGCCGTGACGCTTCTCCACACCACCATCGCCGACAACGAAGGTACCGGCCTGTGGGTGAGCAACTCCGGTCAGTTCGACGGCCTGGTCACGGCGACCAACACCATCATCGCCGGAAACGTGACCGGGGTGAGCGTGGAGGGCGGGGCGACGGCGACGCTCGACGCCACTCTGTGGTGGGACAACGACGAGGACACCGCCGTCGGCTCGACCGGCAGGGAACATCTGGACACCGGCACGCACAACTACACCGCCGACCCGGCCTTCGCCGACGCGGACGGGGACGATTATCACCTCCGCCCCACCTCGCCGGCCATTGACCGGGGCCTCGATGCCGGGGTGTCCCACGACCTCGACGGCGACCCGCGCCCCTGGGGAGCGGCCCCCGACCTGGGAGCCGACGAGTACTGGCCCTTGCCGCCGTCGCGCGTCGTCATCGCCGGGCCGCTCTTCGGGCTGACCAACAGCCCGGTACTCCTCGTCGCCACCGTCTCCCCGGCGACGGCGATGCTCCCCATCACCTACACCTGGCAGGCGACCGGCCAGACGCCGGTCACGCACGTAGTCAACGACATAACCGACCGCGTCGCCTTCACCTGGGGCGTCACCGGCACGAACTTCTACCCGGTGACCGGCACCAAACACATCACCGTCACCGCGAGCAACGGCTACGGCACGGCGCAGGGACATCACACCCTCACCGTCAAGCCCGGACGGAGCCGCGTCTACCTGCCGCTGGTCGTCCGGGGCGGCTGACATCACAGAGCACCGGAGGGAACAATGTGGTATTTCGTCTCGCCTGAGATCATCTTCGGGGAAGGGGCGTTGGAGGCCCTCGACGAGTTGGCTGGACGGCGGGCCCTCATCGTCACCGACCACACCCTGGCCGGAATGGGACTGGTGGAGCGGGTTGAGTCCCACCTGCGCCGCGCCGGATTCGAGATTCAGGTCTTCGACGAGGTGGAGCCCGAACCCAGCGTCGAGACGGTGCAGCGGGGGGCTCAGGTCGCCGCCGACTTCGGCCCGGACTGGATCGTCGGGCTGGGGGGCGGCTCCCCGATGGACGCCGCCAAAGCGATCTGGGTGCTCTACGAGCGGCCCGACCTCCACCCGGCGGAGATCAACCCCTTCGTCCACCTGGGACTGCGGCAGAAGGCCCGCCTGCTGACCATCCCGACCACCAGCGGCACCGGCGCGGAAGTCACCTGGGCCATCGTGCTGACGGACACCGCAGAACAGCGCAAGATGGGGCTGGGGAATCGGGAGAACCGGGCCGACATCGCCATCGTGGACCCGGAGATGGCCTCCGGTATGCCGCCCCGCCTCACCGCCGGGACCGGCCTCGACGCGCTGACCCACGCCATCGAAGGGTACACCAGCGGCTGGCACACCGACATCACCGACGGACTATGCCTCAGCGCGGCCCGGCTGGTGCTCGCCTACCTCCCCCGCGCGGTGGCCGACGGCGGCGACATGGAGGCCCGCGAGCGCATGCACAACGCCGCCACCAGCGCGGGGCTGGGCTTCGGCAACAGCATGGCCGCGATGGCCCACGCGCTGGGACACGCCCTGGGGGCCGCCTTCCACATCCATCACGGGG
>JALWUZ010000044.1 GCA_027079895.1 Anaerolineae bacterium | reverse complement strand
GTCTCCTCGTCCACCCGTGCGGGGACATTCTCGATGATGTAAAATCTCCCGTCCTTGTACAGCGTGTACGTCACCCTCCGGTATACTTTCCCATCTCCGTGTTTGCCGTTCATCACCGCCTCCGTATGATGTGATCTATCCACCGCCGTGGATTGGGTTCATACACAGTGATAATCTTGATGAGAGGTCGTGAAGGATGAGTACAGTGAACATGCAACGGCCTTCCTTGACGAGTGACACCGTATATCAAACAACTGGGCCCGTACTTGTCTTCAGGATAGTCCTCGATTACCGCACCAGACTCTATCGCTTCCCGTATTTCTTGAACCGTTATGCCACGCAAGATTGTCTGGTCAACCGCGTGTCTCGAAAACTCAAACCGCCCACGAGCAAATTTGATGCGGATTTCACTGATGAGTGTCATACATCCTGCCCATTAACACTCCCGAACGGTGCGGCGACTTCACCGCCGACCCACGCCGGACGGCTCCGTCGCCGCGCCGTTGCACTCCTGCCCCTGACTAACGAGTTACCCGCCGAGTTCCTGCAACCGTTTCTCCCACTTGGCGTACAGGCGGGTATAGAGTTCCTCGCTGATCTCCCCGGCCGCCAGCCGCATATCCAGGTTGTCCAGGGTAGCCTGAATCTCGGCGGCGGTGGTGGGCACCGCCGGGGCCGCCGACGAGCCCCGCACCACGGGCTGCTGCGGCTGAGATGGCTGTTGCTGCTGTTGCTGCATTGTCTGACCGAACATCTGGGCCATCGCCAGCCCCATCCCCATACCGGCCCCCACGCCGACGCCGGTGCCGGTCGCGCCGCCGCCCTGCTGCTGAGCGGCTTCCCGCATCGCCTTCGCGGCCTGGAACTGCATGTAGGCCTGCATATCGCCCAGAGCACCCATCGAGGCCCGCTCGTCAATCGCTTTGGCCGTCTCCTCCGTCGGCCCGATGTACTCCACGTAGACCGAGGTCAGGTTGACCCCCCGGGCGGCGAACTCCTCGGCGGCTTTGGCCCGCACCCCCATCGTCAGTTCCTCCGTCATCCCGGACAACTCGACGACCGACTTGCCCATCTCGCCCACCAAGTCGGTCAACTTGGTCAGGATCATCGAGCGGAAGAACCCCTGGATGTCGCTCGTGCGGTAGATGCCCCGCGTGCCGACGATCTTGTTGACGAACAACTGCGGGTCAACGATCTGCACTCCGTAGGAGCCGCGTGCCTGGACGCGGGCCATCCCCAGCAACGGGTCTGTGATGGTGATCGGCGTCGGCGTGCCCCACTTCAGGTCAATGAACTCCCGCAGGCTGACGAAGTAGACTTCCGCTTTGAAGGGGGTATCGCCGGAGAAGGCCTTGCCAATCAGGTCAATGAGATACGGGATGTTGGCGGTGGTGATGGTGTGCGCTCCCGGCCCGAACACGTCCAAAGCCCGCCCGTCGCGGAAGAAGACCGCCGCCTGGCTGTCGCGCACGATCACCTGGGAGCCAATGCGGAAATCGCCGGAGCCCCGTTCGGGGATGCGATGCACCATCTCCTTGCCGGTCTCGTCTATGAACTGAACAATGTCGAAAATCCGTGCCATTTGTTACTCCTCCTCTCTCACTGGCTGCCGAGAATCACGTGTTCCCGCTGGTCGAAGGTCGCGTTCGCTTCCCGGCAGATCTCCTGGATGATGTTGATGACCTGTTCCACGCCCTCGCCGCTGGCGATTGCATCCCGCAGGTGGGCCGTGGCCTCTTGCAGCCGCTCGACGTATTGGAACAGAGCCGCGTCGAAGCCGTACAATCGCTCCAGTTCCTCCTCGTTCACCTTGACCGCGTCGAAGAGGCCCGAATAGCCGTAGGTGGCGAAGCGCACCCGGTCAATGAAGGTCTGCAACTGCGTCACCGCGCTACCGAGGTCGTCGAGCAGGTCGAATTGCCCGTGATTGATGAGGTCCTTCTGGGCCGCCTCGATGTTGCCGCGCTGGGTCGCCAACTGGTCGGCCAGCACAGACCGCATCGTCTGGTCGGCCTTGCGCCGGTTCTGCCGCTCCTGGTACCCCTTCCATCCGGGTATGAAACTGGTCAGTTTCTCCAACGCCGTGCGACCGTCCATCACTTTCTCGAAAATATCCATTTGCGACACTCCTTCCTGGTTTATGGGGTTTCCAACGAAATTGCTATCAACACTACGCGCCCCGGCCGGGCCGGTTTCACAGAAAGATCTCCGCCCCGCAGAAGGGGCACTGCACCACCCCTTTGCCGACTAACTCCACCTCGCCGCCGCAGTTGGGGCACTTGTTGCCGGTCAACTGGGCCGCGTCGCGGGAGTAGAGCGTCCCCTCGTCCCAGTTGATGTAGCCGGTGAACAGCCCTTTGTCCACCAGGTCGTAGACCCAGTTGCGCACCTGCTGCCGGTCGGCGTCCAGTTCCAGCGCGATGTCGGAGATCTGCACCTGCCCCTGAGCCTGCACCATCCCCAGCAACTTGCGCTCCTTCTCCACCTCGGCGAACGCGGCGGCCTCTTTCTGCCCTTTGATGAACATGAACACGCCGACGCCCACCAGGGGAGCGGCGATGATGAACGCCAGCCCCACTCCCAGCACCGGGGCGGCGAGGTTCCTGTAACTGCCCGCCGCGTACCCCACCCCAACCCACAGCGTCGCCAGCAGACAGAGCCCGAT
>JALWUZ010000043.1 GCA_027079895.1 Anaerolineae bacterium | reverse complement strand
CGTCGGGGTCGCCGGACGATGACCCCGTCGTCCGGTTCGCCGTCGAGGAACTGGGGGCGCGGGTGGTCAGATAGCCTGCGCGAACCGGTGAGCGGCCCGGTAAACGGCGTACCCCAGGCGGCTCAGGGCCAGACGGCGGGGCGCGTTGACGTAGACGTTCCGCCCGTAGCACACCAACTCCCCGCCGAACTTGGCCTTGAAATCCCGCACCCCGTACCGCTCGCCGGGACGCCCCGCCCCGCCGAAATCGTACCGCCGGTACCCCTGCTCCGCCCCCCACTTGAGAATCTCCCACGTCAGCAACTCGTTGGGGTTGAGAGCCCGGTAGGCCCGGTCCACCCCGCCGTACCAGCCGTACACCGTCCCTTTGTGCATCAACTCCACCGAACAGGCGACGGCGGCCTCATCCACCCACGCCAGCGTGAAACGGGCCATTCGGCGGCCCACCAGCAGGTCGAACGCCGCCTCGAACAGCGACCGGTCCGCCAACGGCACCCCCGCCGTCCGGTAAGTCCGGCGCAGGAGGGCGTACCACCGGCCCAACTCCTCCCGCTCCCGCACCTCGGCGACGCGCACCCGCCCCCGCCGCAGTCCGCGCCGGATGTGCTTCCGCGTGCGCCGACCGATGGCCTGCAAAATCTCCTCCGGCGGACGGGCGAGGTCAATCAGGTAATCCAGATGCTCCTCATAGGCGAACCCGCACCGCTGCAACGTCGGCTGGAGAGCGGCGGTGTCGGCCAGGTGGCGCAACTCCGTGAAGAGCACCGCCCGCTCCGCCTCCCGCGTGTAGGTGCGCAGCAGCAGCGACACGGCCTCCTCCCCCCGCGCCCCGGCGACGCTCAACAGCCCGCCGTACCCGATGGCGCGGGTGGTCAGCCCCCGTAGCCAGCGGCTCAGCGTCACCTGCACCAGCGGGAGCAGGGCCAGCACCTCCCCCCCCTCGACGACGGCCCACAGATCCGCTCGCTGATTGACGGCCCGGTCGAAGACCCGCATCATCTCCGGGGTGTGGAAGACGTTCCCCTGGGGATGAGCGGCGACGAACCGCCGCCACTCCTCTTCCGGCAGCGCGTGGACGACCTTCACCGCCTCTTCCCACCGCCCTGCCGACCGGCGGAGAGCCGCGTCACCAGGCGGACGTACTCCGCGCTCTGGGCCGGCCAGTTGTACCGCCGATTGAACGCCTCCACGTTGCGGGCCAACTCCGCCCTGCGCTCCGGGTCGTGATACAGACGCCGGATACAGCGGGCCAGATCCGCCACATCGCCGGGGGTGAAGAACTCCACCATCGAGTCGTCGAAGTAAGCCTGGATGCCCGCCGTCCGCGCGGCGATCGCCGGAATCCCCAGCGCGGCGTACTCCAACAATTTCGTCGGCAGCAACTCGCCGGTGAACACATCATCCCGATACGGCACCACCGCCACGTCGGAGGCGAGCACCAGCGGCGGGATCTCCTCCACCGGGCGGAAATCCTCGAAGCGCACCTGCCGCTCGATCCCCAACTCCCGCGCCAGACGGCGTAACTCCTCCTCGTACTCCCCCTGCCCGACGATGACGAACAGGAGGGCGGGGATCTCATCCCGCACCTGCGCGATGGCCCGCAGCACCAAATCCAGACCGTACCGGCGCGGGATTGCCCCGTGATAGATGAGGCGAAACCGGCCATCGGAGGGGGGGAGGCGGCCCGGCGGGCGGCGGAAGATGCGCGGGTCCGCCAGGTTCATCAACACCGAACACCGCTCCGGCGGCACTCCCCGGCGGATGAGCGACTGCCGCCAATGCTCCGTCACGGTGATGACGTGGTCGGCGAACCGGCACGCCAGACGCTCCTGCCAGCGCACCAGCCGCACCGTCAGACTGTCCCAATCCTTGCCGAAGCGGGCGGCGAAGAACTCCGGCATCAGGTCGTGCAGGTCGAGGATGACGGGGACGCCGGTCAGTTTGGGCCCCAGCGCGGCGAACACCAGGAAATCGGGCAGATTGTGAACCTGTACGCTGGTGTACCGGCGGCGCATGTGCCGGGCGGTCAACAGCGCACCGGCGAGGAGGAAGAAGGCCAGGTACTCCAGGAACTGGACGACCGCTCCGCGCTCCTTGTGCCGCCGCACCGGCATCCGGTAGACGTGGACGCCGTGATACACCGTCCGGGACGGCTCGCCGGGCACCCGCAGGCAGATGACATCCACCTCATACCCCTGGTCAACGAGGGCCTCCGCCTCCCGCTGCACGCGCACCTCCCCCAACGGGTAGTAAGCGTGGACAATCATGCAATGCCGTTTCGTCGTCATCATCCCGCCTTTCCGTCGCCCGTCGGCGGCGGAGAGGGAGCCGCCGTGACCTCCGCCAGCAACTCCCCGCCCGCGACCCGCACGCGCAGGATCTGCGCCCACGCCAGCGCACGCTGCCCGTCGGGCGTGGCGACGATCAGCTCGGGATACGTCGCCCGCAACGGCCCGAGATCGCCGCCGCCTTCGAGCGTGCTCACCTCGATCGTGACGGCAGCCGGCGTGCTGGCCGGGCCGGGCGACGGCTCCGCGACCGCCGGCCGCGTGAGACCGACCCCCAGTCCCCACGCGAGCAGGCACCCCACCGCGGTGGCGAGATCGCGACTGAAAGCGAACCGGGCGTTCATTTCTCCTCCGCCAACGAGCGGTAGTATTGCTCGACCAGTTCCCGGT
>JALWUZ010000042.1 GCA_027079895.1 Anaerolineae bacterium | reverse complement strand
CCGCCGCATACCGCCGATCTCCCGTTCCGCCTGATAGACCGCCTCGCCGCCGACCGGCCGCGCCCCCTCCGCCACGACGACGATGCTGAACTTCGAGCCGGAGCGGTTGCGCCGGACGATCTTCTCGGCGACCACCTCGATGTCGTAGGGAATCTCCGGGATGAGAATCACGTCCGCGCCCCCGGCGATTCCGGCCTTGAGCGCGATCCAGCCCGCGTCCCGCCCCATCACTTCCAGGATGATGACCCGGTGGTGACTTTCGGCGGTGGTGTGCAACTTATCGAGCGCGTCCATCGCCGTGTTGACCGCCGTATCGAACCCGAAAGTGATGACCGTCCCCTGCAAATCGCTGTCAATCGTCTTGGGGACGCCGACCACCTTGAGCCCCTTCTCCATCAACTGATTGGCGATGCGCAGCGAGCCGTCCCCGCCGATGACGATGAGCACATCAATCCCCAGCACCTGGACGTGCCGAATGACATCGTCGGACACGTCGAACACCTTGACCTCCCCGTCCACCTCCACCTCGTAGTGGAACGGGTCGGCCCGGTTGGTGGTGCCGAGAATCGTGCCGCCCCGGGGCAGGATGCCGCGCACGTCGGCGGCGGTCAGCGGGCGCACCTTGCCCGGCTGGATGAGCCCCTCGAAACCGTCCTCGATTCCCAGCACCTCCCAGCCGTACTCGTTGATGGCGGTTTTGACGGCCGCCCGAATCACGGCGTTCAGGCCGGGACAATCCCCGCCGCCGGTGAGAATCCCAATCCGTTTGACCTCCATCGTCCTCCCTCCCTTCTACATCTTGCCGGAGCGGGCCGCGTTCCAGAGCCACAGCCCCGGCGGGTTGACGTTCGCCTCCGGGTCCACGGCGGCGTGGATGACCGCCGGCTTGCCGGAGGCGACGGCTCGCTCCAACGCGGCGGGCAGGTCGGCGGCCCGCTCCACATACTCCCCGTGACAGCCCATCGCCTCGGCCACCTTATCGTACCGCACCGGGGCGAGGTCCTGTCCGAACCAGTCCGCCTCCCGCCCGAAGACCCGCTTCTGCGCCGACTTCTCCATCCCGTAAGCGTTATCCACCGCCACGATGACCACCACCGGCAGATCGTTCCGCACCGCCGTCTCCAACTCCTGGATGTTGAACCCGAAGGCACTATCTCCGGTGACGCAGTACACCGGTCGCTCCGGCGCGGCGATCTTCGCCCCAATCGCGTAGGGCAGGCCGGTCCCCAGATAGCCCATATTGGACGTGTAGAGCACCGACCGTTGGCGGCGCGGCCTGATGTAATGCATCGCCCACATCGTCGTGTTGCCGCCGTCGAGCGCCACGATCGCCTCGTCGGGGAAGAACTCGTTGCACACCTGGAGAATCTGCCCGGTGAGCATCGGCGACCGCTCCCGGTCCGCCACCTGCTCGTCCAACTCCGCCTGCCACTGCTCCTGCACCGTCCGCAGTTGCGCGAGGGCCGGATGGGGCTCGCGGCGGGGTGTGAGACGGCGCACCTCCTCCAACAACTGCCCCAGGACGACTTTGGCGTCCCCCACCAGCGGAATCGTCGCCGGGCGGTTCAGGCCGATGTTGGTCGGCTCGCTGTCAATCTGAATCAACTTCTGCCGGGACGGGTCGCCCCACAGCGGCGGCTGTCCCCACATCGAAAGTTCCCCGATGCGGGTGCCGATCGCCAGCACCACGTCCGCCTGCTGATGGGCCATAAACGAGGCCATGCAGAGCGGCGCGAAGAAGAGCGGATGATCCTCCGGGACGATGCCCCGTGCGCTGACGGTGTTGGTGATCGGGCTGCCGAGATGTTCCGCCAGCGCGAGCACCTCGTCGCCGGCCCCGGCCCGCTGCGCTCCGCCCCCGGCGTGGACGTTGACCAACTGCGCTTCGACCAACATCCGCGCCGCCTGCCGCACCAACTCCGGGTCGGCCGGCGGGCGGGCGGTCAGCCGCCGCACCGCGTTCGTCCAGACCGGCGCCTGCGACTCCTCCCCGCGTGCCGCCAGCACATCCTCCGGGATGAGCAGATGCACCGGGCCCGGATGGCCGGAGGTCGCCACGTGGAAGGCGTACCGCACCATCTCCGGGATACGGTGCCAATGCTCGATCTTACTGTTCCACTTGACGGCCGGCCGGAACAGCGGCAGGTGATCCGGCGACTGCGTGGAGCCCTTGTGACGGTAAGCGTCGCCGATGTCGCTGCGACGGGTAGTGGTGATGGCGACGACCGGGCTCCCCTCCCCCTGGGCGCAGATGATGCCGGAGAGCAGATTGGCCGCCCCCGGCCCGGCGCAGGCCATCACCACCGCCGGCTCGCCCGTGACGCGCGTATAAGCGTCGGCGAAATGGGCCGCCGCCGCCTCGTGACGCGGCACAATCAGCCGGATGCCCATCTCATCCCCCAGCCGCTCCAGAGCCTCCAAGAAGACCATATACGTGCCGTCGGTGATCGCGTTGACGTACCGCACCCCCTCGGCGTGCAACGCCCGCAACAACAACTCTCCACCGCTGATTTCCGCCATAGTTTCCTCCTCACTGATTCAATGCTTCATCTCACCGTCCGCCGGTGACGTTGAACGTCGCCCCGGTGAGGAACCCCGCCTCGTCGGAGGCCAGGAAGGCGACCACATGCGCCACATCCTGCGCCGTCCCCAGGCGGCCCAGGGGGATTTGGGCGATCGC
>JALWUZ010000041.1 GCA_027079895.1 Anaerolineae bacterium | reverse complement strand
CCCTCGAACACGCCGTTCAGGCGTTTCTCCACTACCTGGCCCAAGAGCGGAACTGTTCGGCCCACTCGGTGCGCGCCTACCGAACCGATCTACTGCGGTTCCTGACTTATTGCCAGGGCCGGGGCGTCGAACGGCCGGAACAGGTGAGCAACCTCCACGTCCGGGGGTTCCTGGCCGAGATGGTACGGGCCGATCTGGCGCGCACGACGGTGAACCGTCGGCTGTCGGCGGTCCGCTCGTTCTTCCGCTGGCTGCGTCGGCTGGGCACCCTGGAACGGGACCCGATCGCCCGGCTCCGGCCGCCCAAACGGGATCGCCGCCTGCCGAACTTCCTGACGCCCGACGAGGTCACGGCGCTCCTGAACGCGCCCGACCCGTCCGTCCGGGCCCGCGCCGCCGCGCTCCTGGGCCGCCTGGGGGACGCGCAGGCCCTCAAGCCGCTGGCCGCCCATCGGCACGACCCCGACGCCGCCGTCCGGTCGGCCGTCGAGGAGGCCCTGGCCGCGCTGACCGCCCGCCCCGCCCCGCCGCTCCACATCCTCACCCTGGGCCGCTTCCGGCTGCGCTGCGGCGACCGGGAGATCAGCCGCTGGCCGCGCCGCAGCGCACGGGACGTCTTCCTCCTGCTCCTCCTCCGCCACCCCCAGGCGACCGCCGCCGACGCCCTCGCCGAAGCCCTCTGGCCGGGCTCCCCGCCGGACAAAGCCTCCCAAAACCTGCGCCGCGCCGTCTCCGACCTGCGCCGCACCTTGCAGCCGGAACTGCCGCCCGGCTTCCCCTCCGGCTATCTGCGGGTGGATGAGGAGACCTACGCCTTGCTGCTTCCCTCCGGCTCCTACCGGGACGACCTGGCCTTCGAGCGGGCGGTGCGGGCGGAGACGACGGGCGACCTCCCCGCCGCGCCGGAGGGGCGCGAGACCGCCATCGCCCGCCTGGAAACCGCCCTCGCCCTCTACGCCGGCGACTACCTGCCCGAACTCCCCTACACCGACTGGGTGCTGAGCCGTCGGGAGCACCTGCGCCGCCTCTTCGTCGCCGGCGCCCGTCGCCTGGCCCGCCTCCATCGGGCCGCCGGACGCCCGGAGGAGGCCGTCGCCGCCGCCCGGCGGGCCCTGGCGCAGGAACCCTGGGACGAGGAGGGGACACTGCTCCTGATGCAAGCCTACGCCGACCTGGGCGACCTCCCCGCCGCCGTCCGGGCCTACGAGACGCACCGGCAGCGGCTGCGGGACGACCTCGGCCTCGCCCCCCGCCCCGACCTGACCGCCTTCTACGACCGGCTCCGCGCCCAGGAGGAAAGGGAAGAGGTACGGCGGAAGCGCGAAGGCGATCACCGGGCCCCGCCCGCGAGCGGAGATTTGCCCTACTCTAGGGATAGGGTATAATTCGACTTGTTTGCCCACCACGGCCAATGTATCCACGGAGGAAGGGAGAGCCCCGCCGTTGACCCCGGAACATACCATTCTGGTTGTCGAAGGCCGAAAACCGGCCGCCGCTGCCTTGGCGCCTATCGTCGAGGAGCAGGGATACACTGTCGTCACCGCTGCCACCCGTCGTGACGCTCTGGCGCAGGTCAGCACGGCCAACCCCGCCGTCATCGTGCTCGATTCCCCGTCCCTGCGCTTCAGCAGTCGCCGCTTCTGCCAGACGCTGCGCGACGAGGGGCAGGACATTCCGGTGCTGCTCCTGCTGGCTGCGGGGGAGAAGATAGATTACGACATCGGCGCCCGCATCTACCTCCACCACCCCTTCTCCACCAAAAAATTCCTCAACCGCCTGACGCGCCTCCTCTCCGACGCGGACGGCGACGCCCTCCAGGTGGGCGGCCTGACCCTCGACCTCGAACATCGGCGCGTCGTCAACAGCGACCACGAGAGCCACCTGACCCCCAAACAGGCCCGTTTGCTGGAGATCTTCATGCGCCATCCCGGTGAAGTCCTCCCCCGCTCCTACCTGATGCGGCAGGTCTGGAACACCGACTACATCGGGGACACCCGCACGCTGGAAGTGCATATCCATTGGATACGCAAGGCCATCGGGCACTCCCCCGACTCCCAAGTCCGCCTGACCACCATACGCGGCGTAGGCTACCGCCTCGACGTGGACGACGACGGCGCGGGGCAAGAGGAGGAGGGATGAGGGACGCCACATTGTGCTTCCCGCTGCGCGGCGAACCGCCCACCGAAATCCTGCTGGGGTTCAAAAAAGTGCGCTTCGGGGCCGGGAAGTACAACGGCTTCGGCGGCAAAATCGAGCCCGGCGAGACGATGGCCGAGGCCGCCATCCGTGAGGTGCGGGAGGAGGTCGGCCTCGAAATCCTCCCGGAGCACCTGCGGCCGATGGCCCGGCTGACCTTCGTCTTCCAGGGGAGGCCGGAGTGGAACCACGACGTGTGCGTTTTCCTGACGACGGAGTGGGCCGGCTCCCCGGTCGAGGGCGAGGAGATGACCCCCCGCTGGTTTCCGGTGCGCGAGATCCCCTTCGACCGGATGTGGCAGGACGATGTCCTCTGGCTGCCGCTCGTCCTGAACGGCTGGCGGGTGCGCGGGCACTTCACCTTCGCCACGGACGGGGAGACGCTGCTCTCCTGGCGGGTGGAGAGGTGGGAGGGGGATTGCGACGATTAGACGGCGGGGAGGGCAAACACGTGCGTCGTGGTAACGAGGTGCGGGTGCGGTAGGGG
>JALWUZ010000040.1 GCA_027079895.1 Anaerolineae bacterium | reverse complement strand
CCTCCTAGTATAATAAGATTTGTGGGTTGGGGCAGTTCGCGATACACTCAGGGTGGGCCACGACACCGACCACAAAGGGGCCATAGCCCCGTGGTCATCGCTGCAAGGAGTCAGGGTAGCCTCGTGATACCTCCCGTGGATCCGCCACGGCCGAAAGACTGAGGCCTCGCTCTGTGCGGCAGGACTCGGATAAAGGACGATGCTCAAGCACCGTATCTGCCACTAGGCTGCGTCGCCGACAGTTGCGAGGGGACGACTCCTCGGAGTTCGTCGTTGACTGTCCCCTGACTCCAGGCCCACCCAATCTCACTCTATTGAGGAGGTGCAATATGTATCGCGAACTGCAACCCTTCCGTGAAGCCCTCAGCCAAGAACTGAAGGCCACCCTCCCCCCCGCTTCGGCAGGGATAGACCCAAACAAACTGCTCGAAACCTATCTGGACCGGCTGACGATGTTCATCGGCGTGGACGTGGCGGATCAAACCTTTACGGCGCTTGCTTTGGATGCCGGCCGAGAGACCCTCGGCTCCCTGGATGGTTGCGCCAACGAGCCTGGCGGCTTTCAGCGCTTCATCGCCTGGGCTCGAGCTCTGCGTGACCAGCACGGCTTGCGCATCATCGCTGTTGCGGGCGAGACTACCGGTGTTTACTACTGGGCTTTGTGGGACTTCCTGGGCAAACAGCCCGACGTGGCCCGGGTGCTCTACAACCCCCGAACCACGGAACATATGGGCGAAGTGCTATCCAAGAAGGTCCGCAATGAGCTGGTTGATGCTTTGTTGCTCGCTGAGCAACTCCGCCTGGGCAGCACGCCCGAAGTTCTCTTACGAGACGACGCCAATCTCCTCACAGCCCGCTACTATTCCCGCGCCGCTCGTGACCTGGCTCAACAGGTCAACCGCAAGAAGAACCAGCTGCGTGCTCTGCTGCGAGCCTATTGCCCTCCTGTGTGTCAGGTCTTCCCAGGCGGAAAACTGCATCACCCTGCTGTGTATGCCTTGCTCCAGGAATATGTCTTCCCCGCTGACTTCCTCCAGGCCGGTTCCGAGACCTTGACCGCCATCCTGACTGCCCATTGCCACGACATCTTCGGCTCAAACGAGGCTGATCAACTACTCGTTGCCTCGCGCCAAGCCGTCACTCGCTCAATCGGCCAGGAAGCCATTCGCCGCTTGGTACGCGATCACATCCAAGACATCACCACGTTCCAGGAGCGCAAAGCCCTCTATCTCAAGACCGGCTATGCCCTCATCAAAGACCGCAAGGAGACCGAGTTGCTTCGCACCGTCAAGGGGGCCGGCGTCAGTAACACCTTGGCGCTCGTCAGCGAGATAGGCGATGTTTCCCGCTTCTCCAGTGGTGAACACTTGGCCAGCTTCCTGGGTCTCACAACTAGCAAACATATCTCTGGTGCTACCCTCTTCCAGTCGAAGCGTATCACCAAGCAAGGTTCTCCCAATGGCCGCTACGCTGCCGTCAATGTGGCTCAACATCTCATCCGCTGGGTTCCTCGCTACCAGGCGATGTACAAGCGCATCAAAGACCGCAAGCCACCGCGCAAAGGCCACTTTGTTGCCCTGGTTGCTGTCGCTCGCGACTTCGTCAGCAATGTGTTGTACGATATGTGGTGCAACCAGCGCCCCTTTTTCGTGGAGGTCGATGAGTATCGTTCTTATCGTCAGAAACACTTGCACTCACACGACTAAAGCCTGATCCCGATCGAGCCGCTGGACCGCCAGTGATCTCCTAGTGTCGAAGGCCAGATAGGATTCGGTTGTTCAGGTACAATATAGACCTCTTCCTCGGGGCTTCCAGCGTCTTGCTGAAGTACCCTTACTACTGTGCGGCTACTGGCCGTTTGATCTGCCCCTCGTATCAATTTGTGGGGCTTGACAAACTATAGGACGTCTTACTCGCGGTGGTCTTCTCGTTGCGGAGGTATTCTACCACGTTTCGGCTGATGCGCAAACCCGTTGACGGCGTGAGCGAGTTGGCACACTTCGGCCTCGTGGTATAATTGTCGCCGTATGTCCGCCCTGACCGCTCAGCAACCCCTCCAATCCCCCGGCCGGCGCGGCGGGCAGAGGTGAGCGATGTACCGTCAGGTGGTGGTTCTGCTGGATGGTTCGGAGTTGGCCGAGCGCGTGCTGCCCCTCGTCGCCGCCGTGATTCGCGGGCGCGGAAGCCGCGTCTACCTCCTCTCCGTCGTCCCGACGGCGCGGGGATTGCCCTTCCCCCGCGAGCGGGAGGACGTGGAACAGGCCCGCCGGTCGCTCCAAGCCTACTTGGACGAGGTGGCGCAGCGGCTCATGCCCGTCGCCGCCGCAGTGCAGACCGTCGTCCGGGCCGGTCGCCCCGCCGAGGAGATCCTGGCCTTCGTCGGCGAGGTGGAGGCTGACCTCATCGCCATGTCCACTCACGGGCGGTCCGGGCTGAGCCGCTGGGTCTTCGGCAGCGTGGCCGACCGGGTGTTGCGCGGGGCGACCTGTCCCGTGCTCCTGGTGCGGGCTCAGGGGAAGCGGGGGGCCGCCGCGCCGCCGCCGGACGGGTACCGACGGCTGCTGCTCCCCCTCGACGGCTCCGAACTGGCGGAACAGGTCATCCCCTACGTCAAGGCCCTCATCCGTCCGCACGAGACCGGCGTTCACCTCGTCTCCGTGCTGACCGTCGGCCTGGGGGAGCGGACGGTGACGCTGCTCACCAGTTACCCGCCCGGCCTGACACTGGCCGCGCCCGCGCTCCACCAGGCGGAGGTGGAGTTGCGGGCTTACCTGCGCAGCGTGGCCGCCGTCATGCGGGAACAGGGGGCAGTCACCTCCATCTCCATCCGGCACGGCTCCCCGCCCGACGAAATTCTGGCCTGCGCCGCCGAGGTGGAGGCGGATTTGATTTGTATGACCACTCACGGGCTCTCCGGTGCGAGCCGGTGGGTGTACGGCAACGTGGCCGACCGGGTGCTGCAAGGGGCTCACTGCCCGGTGCTCCTGGTGCGGCCCACATTCAAGCAAGGAGATGGATAGATGAACATTGGAATCCCAAAGGAACGACGCGATATGGAATGTCGGGTGGGCCTGACCCCCTACGGCGTGGGGCTGCTCACCAAAGCCGGTCACACCTGCTACATCGAGCAGGGGGCCGGACTGGGCGCGGGGTTCCCCGACTCCCACTACGAGCGGGTCGGCGGACACATCGTTTACTCCGGCGAGGAGGTCTACGGGCGGGCCGATATGGTGCTCAAAGCGGTGCGTCCAACGGATGAGGAGTTGGATTGGCTGCGCGAGGGGCAGATTCTGGCCGGATTCCTCCACCTGGCCGCCGCCCGCCGCCACAAGGTGGAGGTGCTGCTCGAAAGGCGCATCACCGCCATCGCCTACGAGACGATCGAGGAGAACGACGGCACGCTCCCCGTCCTGCGCACGATGAGCGAGGTCGCTGGGCGGATGGCTCCGCAACTGGCCGCCACCTTCTTGCAGAGCGACAAGGGGGGGCGGGGCGTGCTCCTCAGCGGCGTGCCGGGCATCCCGCCGGCGCGGGTCGCCATCATCGGCGCGGGCGTGCTGGGCACCAACGCCGCCCGGATGTTCCTCGGCCTGGGCGCGGACGTGTTCATGCTTGACCGTAGTTTGGTGCGCCTCCGCGAGATTGACCAGGAGTTCAAGGGGCGCGTCACGACGATGGTCGCCTACCCCTTCAACATCGCCCGCGTGGCCCGTTTCGCCGAGGTGCTCATCGGCGCGGTGCTCTCCCCCGGCGCACGGGCGCCGATCGTCGTCACGCGGGAGATGGTGCGCTCGATGAAGAAGGGCGCGGTCATCCTCGACTTCAGCATTGACCAGGGCGGGTGCGTCGAGACCAGTCGTCCGACCACCCTGCGCGACCCGACCTTCGTTGAAGAGGGAGTCGTCCACTTCTGCGTCCCCAACGTGCCGGGAGCGGTGCCGCGCACGGCCACCCACGCCTTCAACAACGCCGTCTGGCCCTACCTGCGCCGCATCGCCGAGGTGGGATTGGACCAGGCGGCGGAGGATTTGCCCTGCCTGGCGCGGGGGATTGTCACCCGGAACGGCGAAATCGTCAATCAGCCCCTGGCGGCGGCCTATCACGCGGGAGGGAGGTAAACGATGAGTTGGATGCAGATTTACGAGCGCAAGGTGACGACGGCGGAGGAGGCGATCGCGGCGGCGGTCAAATCGGGCGACCGGATTTTCCTCACCGGCAATTGCAGTGTGCCGCAGAAACTGCTGGGGGCTCTGGTCGAGCGCGGCCCGGAGTTGGAGAACGTGGAGATCTGCCACGCCCTCACGCTGGGGGCCAGCGACTACGTCTCCCCGGAGATGGAAGGGCACATCCGCGCCAACTCGCTCTTCATCGGGCCCAACGTGCGCCGGGCGGTGCAGGAGGGCCGGGCCGACTTCACCCCGGTACTCCTGTCCGAGTTCACCCTCTTGTTCAAGAAGAAGGTGCTGCCGCTGGACGTGGCCTTCGTCCACCTCTCGCCGCCCGACGAGCACGGCTTCTGCTCCTACGGCATCGAGACCGGTCTGACCAAGACGCCGGCCGAGTCGGCCAAGATCATCATCGCCGAAATCAACGAGAACATGCCGCGCTGCCTGGGGGATTCCTTCATCCACGTCAGCCGTCTGGACTACATCGTGCCGGTGGACTATCCCCTTCAGGAGTTGCACATGACCGAGGGCGGGCTTTCCGACGTTCACGTCAAGATCGGGGAGTACATCGCCGACCTGATTCCCGACGGGGCGACGATGCAGATGGGGATTGGGGCCATTCCCGACGCGGTGCTCAACTTCCTCTACGACAAGCGCGACCTGGGCGTCCACACCGAGTTGTTCTCCGACAGCGTGATTGACCTGGTGGAGGCCGGGGTGCTGACCAACGCCCGCAAGACGTTGCATCAGGGGAAGATCACCGCCGGATTTATGCTGGGCACCAAACGGCTCTACGAGTGGGTCCACGACAACCCGCTCATCGAACTGCACCGCACCGAGTACGTCAACGACCCCTTCGTCATCGCCCAGAACTACCGGCAGGTGGCGATCAACTCCGCCATCGAGGTGGACCTGACCGGCCAGGTGTGCGCCGACTCGATCGGCCCCAAACTGTACAGCGGGGTAGGGGGGCAGTTGGACTTCATCTACGGCGCGTCCCGCTCCGAGGGGGGCGTGCCGATCATCGCCCTCCCGGCGACGGCCAAAGGGGGCACGCTCAGCCGCATCGTGCCGATGTTGAAGCAGGGGGCCGGGGTGGTCACTTCCCGCTACCACGTCCACTACGTGGTGACGGAGTACGGCGTCGCCAGTCTGTACGGGAAGACGATTCGGCAGCGGGCGCAGGAGTTGATCAACGTCGCCGCGCCCCAGTTCCGCGATGAGTTGACGCGGGCGGCGAAGGAGTTGCACTACATTTAGGCGGCCTGTTGCTCAAGTGACAGGTCGAAGGAGGGGCTATGAAAGATACTATCACGCGCGAGGAAGCCTGGGCGTTGGTGCAGGAGTACGGCAGCAGCGACAACCACGTCCGCCACATGCTGGCCGTCGAGGCGGCTATGCGGGCTTACGCCCGTCGCTTCGGCGAGGATGAGGAACTGTGGGGAGCGATCGGCCTGGTTCACGATTTCGACTACGACCGCTACCCCGACGATCACCCCCAAACCGGAGGGCGCATCCTGCGGGAGAAGGGGTACTCCGACCTGATCGTCAACACCGTCCTTTCGCACGGCGAGACCGGCGTCCCCAGGGACACGCTGATGGCGAAGACGCTCCACGCCGTGGACGAACTGACTGGGTTCCTGGTGGCCGTGACCCTCGTCCGCCCGTCGAAGGACATCCGGGACGTGAAGATCAAGTCGGTGCGCAAGAAGTGGAAGGATAAGGCGTTCGCGGCGGCGGTCAACCGCGCGGAGATCGCCGCGGCCGCCGAGTCGCTGGGCGTGGACTTGTGGGAGCACGTCGGGGTCGTGCTGGACGCGATGAAGGGAGTCGCCGACGTGATCGGGCTCGACGGACGTCTGGCAAGCGGCTAGGCCGACGGGTCAGCGTCCCCCCACCGACACCGTCCCCAGCGTCACCATCTGCCCGGCCGGGTTGCCGGCCGCGTCCAGGTAGGAGACCCCCTCCACCGCCGGATAGGTGTACATCCCGGCCACCGCCGTGTACCGTCCCGGCGGCAGGTCGGCGGGGAGCGGCAGGAGGAAGCGGCTCAGCACCAGGTCGCCGGGCCGCCAGGAGGCGGTCGGGAAGCCGCTCCCATCGTGCTGACTGCGCAGCCGACCGGCGGCGTCCACCAGGTGGACGTAGAAGTGGTACTGAGCCCCGTCCGGCACCTCCTGCCGCAGCCACCACGCCAGACGCACTTCCAACGCGCTGCCCGGTGATGCCTCTCCGGGCAGCGCGTATCCCATGAAGACCACCCCGTTGGTGAACGCAATCCCCGCGCCGGGGAAGCGGGTCAGCGGGGACAGGACATCCTCCCGGTCGTCACTTTCCCGCAGGAACAGGCGATACCCCCAGCCGTCGGCCATTGCCACGACGGGGCCGGGCTGCACGTGCTCCCAGCCCTCCAACTGCGCGACGGCCGGCCACAAATCCCCATCGTCCGCCAGCGGCAGCGGCCCCACCAGGTAGACCGCCCGACGGCTGTCCGGCACCGGCAATGCCCAGCGGCCATCGGCGAAGCGGTGCCGCCGTCCGAAGAGCAGGGCCTCGAAGGCGGCCGGCGTCTCCTCCTCGGACGGGTTGACCCCCGTGCTCAAGACGAGGACCTCATCCCCGGCCGCCAGACGGCGGGCCTCCAGAGCCGCCGCCCGCCGGTAACGGAGCGGTATGCCGTAGCCGCCGGTGGTGGGGTGGACGGTCATGAACCACAGCATCTGCCCCACGACCGCCGTCTGCCAGAGCCCCCAGAGGGCCAGGAACAGGGGCACCGCCGCTCGTCGTCGGCGTCCGGCGGCCATGACGCGGCGCAGGAGGATGGCGACGAGGAGGAACTGCACCGGGTAGAGCAGGATGAAGTAGAAGCGATAGACCGGGGTCGTCGGGCGGCTCTGAAGGGCGACGGGGACGAGGAACCACAGGAGGAGCAGCACCAGTCCCCGACGTTGGGGACGCGGGCCGCGGACGGCCAGCACCACCCCGTAGACGAGGGCGGCCGCCAGCAACGCGCTCATCAGGCCGTTGAGCCACCACAGGTTCGGCAGCCCGCCCAGGTAGGCGCGGTAGAGGGAGCCGGCCAGGGCGTGGAACCCGTCGCCGCCGGCGTTGGCGAAGGCGTAGCGCAGCGCGTCCCAGGAAAAGTGCGCCTCCCCGCCGACGTACCGCAGAAAGCCGCGCAGTTTGGGCCAGTTGTGGAGGGCGTCGTGGACCCAGTAAGGGGATAGGAGCAGCAGGGCGGCCAGGGAGCCGAGCATCAGCGGGCGGCGGCGCACCTGCTCCCGGTAGGCGAGCGACGCTATCAGGAGCACCGGCACGAAGGCCAGCCCGCCCAGGTGCAGCCCGATGAGGGCCGCCAGGGCGACGAAAGCCCCCGTCAACGCCCACTGCCGCCCGCGGACGAAGACGGCGAACAGGGCGGCGAAGAAGCCCACCGTGACCAGGGGCAGGTTCTGGCTCCAAATCTTCCGCCCGTAGGAGACCGCCCAGGGGTTGACGGCGAAAAGGAAGGCCGCTATCAGCCCCACCTCCCGCCCGAAGTAGGTCTTGCCCAGCGCGTAACAGCCCCACACGGCCAGACCGTTGAGCAGCCCGACGAAGAGGACGGCGGCCACCGGGTCGGGCCAGAGCCGCAGCGGGAGGGCCATCAGGTACAGGTTGAGCGGCGGGTGGTAGGTGCCGACGGAGGCGATTGCCCCCACCGCCGGGCGGGCGCCTTCGTAGGCGATCGCCAGGGCGCGGCGGGCCACCAGCGACTCGTCCAGTTTGAACTCGGCCAGCGTGGGCCAGCCCATCCGCAGCAGGAACGCCAGCGCGAGGATGACCAGGAGCGGCCAATCCGCTTTCGTCCGGGGCACTCGACTCCTCCTCCATGCCCGGCGAGGAGCACCGGGCGGGTGGGGCGATTGGAATCCCATCTCGTGAGAGAGGTAACGGCGGTATTATACCTGTGTTGGAGAGGGGGACAAGCCTTCGAAAGGGCAGACGATGGCACTGTCATCGCCTACCCAGTGCCATCAAATGGCGAGAGCGCTGATTTGACACATCGCGGAAATGAGGTAAAATTAGAGCCCGCTGTGAGGAGCACTTTTGCCCACGTAGCTCAGCCGGTAGAGCACACCCTTGGTAAGGGTGGGGTCATGGGTTCGATCCCCATCGTGGGCTTGGGAACAATCTCAAGGGAACGGTGACTTCTAATGGCTAAAAAGGCTGTCCGCATGGTAATCACCCTCGCTTGCACCGAGTGCAAGGAGCGCAACTACACGACCGAGAAGAATCGGCGCAATGACCCCGGTCGTCTGGAGTTGATGAAGTTCTGCCCGCGCTGCCGCAAGCACACCTTGCACCGCGAGACTAAGTAGGTCGTCGCAGGCCAGTAGCTCAATTGGCAGAGCAACGGTCTCCAAAACCGTAGGTTGCGGGTTCGATTCCTGCCTGGCCTGCCAGATGCTTCAAGACACCGCCTGTGCATACGGCGGTGTCTTGAAGTGTATAGCGATAACCTTACGTGACACACAGGGGGAGCACACGTGGCTAAGGCTGACAAGAAAACACCACGAGTCAAGAAGGAGAACGCCCTGGTCGTCTACTTCCGCGAGACGCGGGGGGAACTGCGCAAAGTCCACTGGCCCACCAGGGAGGAGTCCATCACCCTCACCAAAATCGTCTTGGTTGTCACCATCTCGATGGCCGCTTTCCTGGGGCTGCTGGATTACCTCTTCGCTATGGAATTGAAAGGGCTCATCAGCGGCAACGCCCTCGCCGTCGCCGTGGCCGTCATCGTCGTCGTCGGCAGCGCGTTGGCGACGGTGATCATCAGT
>JALWUZ010000039.1 GCA_027079895.1 Anaerolineae bacterium | reverse complement strand
GGCGGGGGGGTGGCGGCGCATGGAATGCGCCGCGTGGGCCTGTATGCCAAACCCAGGCGGCGGATTCATCCGCTGCCGGTGACGGCGGGTTTATCCCCTGCCGGTTGTCAATCGCTGATCTTGCCGGGGCGGATGTAACGAACCTGTTTGTGCGGCTTCACCTGTTCCCCCACCTCTTCCTTCATAATGTTCCCCGAAACGTGCATAATCGTGTCGTTGAAGTCCGGGTCGGTGCCCATCCCGGCCAGGCAGGGGTAGTGATGATGTAACAACCCGGCCTGCTGCTCGGCGTCGTCGGCGGAGACGCCCACCAGCCCCTCGGCGACGAAGTGAGCGCAGCCACAGACGGCGTCGCGCACCACCTCCACCTCGGTGATGACGCGCCGGTCGGGGTCTATCTCCATCCTGAACTTGGGCCGCCCGAAGTAGCGGGCGAACTCGGCGATGTAGGGGTCGTCGTACTCGATGCGGTGGCGGCGGACGTTGTACTCCGTCTCCGTCAGCGAGCAGAGCGGCTTGGGCGTGACGCAGGCGACGCCGATGTCCGCCAGCCAGCCCCGCAACTGCCGGGCCAACCCTCGCGGCAGCCACTCCTCCCGGTCCACCGGGGCGATGACCGCCTTCGCGCCGGTCATTCGTGCCGCCTCGACCACCAACTCCGCCACCCCCTTGTTCTCCCCAAAGGCCAGCAGCAGGTCAACGGGCGGCAACTCCGGCGGCAGATAATCCTCCGGGTAGTCCAGGATGGGGGGCAGCACCGCCGGGGCCTGCCAGACCTCCAACTCCCAGTCGGCGGGGGCGTACTTGCGGATGTTGTCCACGTGTCGCTGGCCGTACTTCCCGGTGATGATGGCTAGGATACGCATCGTTTACTCCTCGTCCAGCAGCCGCCGTTCCCCCTCCAACCGGCGGATTTCGGTGACATCCTGTGTCACTTCCAGCGTGCCCTGGTACTGCCCCTTCTTGTCCCGCAGGGCGAAGTAGCGGATGTGGATGAAACGACCGTCCATCTGAATCCAGAACTCCGCCACGTCCCGGCGTCCGGCGTGGAAGTCGTCCAGAATGCGCTGCACGCGGTGGACGCTGGCCGGGGGGTGGCATTGCTGCACCTTGCGCCCGATGATGGCCGGCGAGCGCGGGAAAATCCGCTCCCTGGTCTGCGAGAAGAAGCGCACGGTGTCCTCGGCATCCACGTAGGTGATGTCCACCGGCAAGTGCTTCAGCATCAGGTTGACCTCCTGCCGGGTGAGGGCGCCGGTGTCCAGATGGAGCAGGTCGCCGGTCGGGGCGGCGGCGGGCTTGGCCTCCTGTCCGATGAGGGCCTGCACCGACTCCAACGCGGTCTCCTTGGGCGGCCACTGATTGCCCGGCTGGACGTAGCAGTAGCCGACCTCCGGGCTTTGGAGGCGAATCTGCCACCACTCCTCGCCGCTCAGTTTCTCCAGGGAGGTCGGGTAGAGGATCTTCTCCTCCTTGTAGAACATCTCCCGGATGGCGGTCGCCATCGGGCGGAAGATCTCGTCTATCTGGGCGTTGAAGGCCGTCGGGTCGTCGCCGGGGCCTTCTGCCAGCAGCGCGTCGAGTTGCTTCCACCAGGCGCGGATGTCGTCGTGGATGGCCCACATCACCGACGAGGGGCCGGTGAAGCCGTGCTTTTCCAGGAACGGGAACAGGATGTTCTCTTCGCGCAGGTAGTGGACCTCGTACTGCCGCAGTTCCGCCAGCCGTTGCCGGGCCAGAGCCAGGTTCTCCGCGCTGGGGTCGGCCTTGAGGTCTTCGAGGGCGTCTTCCAGCCGGTCGAGAACCCGCCCCGCCGCGCCGTTTTCAGCCAGGTAGGTGTAGACCGGATGGCCGGGGATGGTGTCCGGCTCCTCCTGGGCTTCCAGCGACTCCCGGAAGACGGCGACGTGGACGTCGCACAGATGTTTGATCTCCTCCGGCGGGAGCCCCTCGGCGATCAACTCCTGCTCGATCTGGGCGATGTCCATCGCGCCCACGTCTTGCAAGAGGGAAGCGAACTGCCCCTTGACCTCCTCGACAGACCGCCCGGCGTGCAACTGGCGCAATACCTCTTTCAACGCCTCTTTGCGTCGGGTGTGATTGTCCAGATACTCACTCATCACCTACTCCTCCGGCACCGGCGCGGTGGGGCTGACCCGGCGGATCTTCTCGATAATCCGCCGCCGTTCGGCAGGACTGGTCGCTCGTTCCAGGCGGGCCCGCAGGTAGCGCAACTTCCGCTTCCTGGACTGCCGACGGATTCTCTTTCGGTCGTGCTCAGTGCGCATACTTACCTCCTCTGCATAATTTTATGGGTATACTCTCTTCAACATCCGGGGGAAGGGGATGGTCTCCCGCAGGTGATCCAGGCCGCAAATCCAGGTCACAGTCCGCTCCACCCCCAGCCCGAAGCCGGAATGGGGAACCGAGCCGTACTTGCGCAGGTCAATGTACCACTCGAACGCCTCACGGGGCAGATTCCACTCGTCAATCCGTTGGAGCAGCAGGTCGGGGTCGGAGATACGTTCGGAGCCGCCGATGATCTCTCCGTACCCCTCCGGCGCCAACAAGTCCACGCTCTTGGAGACCTCCGGGCGGCCCGGCCAGGGCTCCATGTAGAACGCTTTGGCCGCGGTCGGGTAGCCGTAGACGAAGACCGGCTTGTCGAACCGCTTGGTCAACTCCGTCTCATGGGGGC
>JALWUZ010000038.1 GCA_027079895.1 Anaerolineae bacterium | reverse complement strand
GGGGACGGGGGAAGCAGGGGACGGTGCGGAGTTATGAGGAGTGGGAGCAGCAGGTACATCGGAGAATCCGGGATGACCCGTTGTGGTCGTTCGTGGCGTACCGGAAGGCATTGTTCGCCTACGACCTGGCCTGGGCGGATTGTGAGTATCTGTTGCGGGACCGGCGCGGGCGAGAGGTGGCGGCGCAGTTGATCCGCAGCGTGGGGTCCATCAGTGCCAACATCGAGGAGGGGTACGGGCGCGGATTCGGCAAGGACTACTCCTACCACCTGCGAATCGCCCAGGGGGAGGCCCGCGAGTCGCGCGGCTGGTACTGGCGCGGACGCCAACTGCTCCCCGCAGAGGTTCTCCAGCACCGCCTCGACCTGTTGAGTGAAATCATCGGCATGCTGGCGCCAAACATCGGACGGCAGAGGAGTTACAAGAGGAAGTGAGCAAGGTGCAAGTTTGCAGGTGGGCAAGTTTGCAGGTTGGCAGGTTGGCAAGTTTGCAAGTTACAAACGGCGAGCAGACCACCGACGAACATATGACCCCTGCCATTTGTAACCTGTAACTTGCAAACCTGCCACTTGCCACTTGCATACCTGCCCCACGGAGCACACAATGGCACATCTAGACAAAATCCTCGCCCTGGTGAAAAAAGAGTTCATCCACCTCATCAAAGACTGGTGGATGCCAGCGTTCATGCTGCTCGGCGGGGCGATGGAGTTGCTAATGGTCGGCTGGGCCACGTCCCGCCCGATGAGCAACCTGCCGCTGATGGTGCTGGACCAAGACCGCAGCGCGGCCAGCCGGTCGGTGCTCGTGGCCCTGGAGAACACCGGGACGTTCACCGTCCGGGGACAGGCGGGCTCCCTGGCGGACATCGAGAGGGCGTTGGAGCGGGGGGAGATCAACGCCGCGCTGATCGTCCCGCCCGGCTTCGGCGACGAGTTGGCCTCCCCCACCGGCCACCCGACCCTGGCGGTGATGCTCAACGGCGCGGAGAGCCTCCCGGCAACGGCGGCCCTGCGGGCCGTGCGGGGCGTCGTGCAGCGGATGGGAGAGCGCATTGCCCTCCAACGGCTGGGAGTATCCCCAGACGAGATGTCTGGCTTCGACGTCAGCCTGCGAGTCTGGTTCAACGAGGCCCTCAGCGAGGCGTTGTACACCACCCCCGCCGAGTTGGGGCTGATGCTGGAGTTCACCGTGCTCCTCTTCGCCGCCCTCTCCTTCTCGCGCGAGCGGGAACTGGGGACGCTGGAGCAACTGCTGGTCATGCCCATCTCGTCGCTGGAAATCATCATCGGCAAGTCGCTCCCCGTCGTCCTGGTCGGTTTCGCCGACTTCCTGCTGATGCTGGCGGCGGTGCATTTCTTCTTCGCCGTGCCCATCCGGGGCTCGCTGACGCTGCTCATGGTGCTGGCCCTCGGCTACCTGCTGGTCGAGTTGAGCAAAGGGCTGGTCATCTCCGTCACCTCACACTCCCAACACCAGGCCTTCCTGCTGGTGATGATGGTGGGCATGGCGGACTTCATGTTCACCGGCTACGCGGCCCCGGTCGAGTCAATGCCCCGGGCGATGCAGATCATCGCCCAGTTCGTCCCGGCGCACCACTGGCTGACCATCCTGCGCGGGATTTTGCTCAAGGAGGCCGGGCTGACGGTGCTCTGGCCCCACATCCTCGCGCTGGCCGGGCTGGGGACGGTCATCGGGACGCTCTCGCTGCGCTACGTGCGGCGGGCGTTGGACTGACACCGGCTTGACAATTCCCCCCGCGCTGTGTTATCATGCCCCGCGAAGCAATGGGAAGTTGCCCCCTGTCAGTGATCTTCAACTCCTCGTCTGCTTCTATCCCGCGCCGATTCGCGGCGTAGACCCACACCGAGTCGCCGGACGACTCGCCATCACCGCCTCCCAGATGCACACTTTCACACCAGAGGTAGCAATTCGGGTGCGCCATACCGGTTTCTCGAGACGCCGTGCATTGTGAAAAGCCGGCCGCGAGAGTTAGGATAGAGCAATGGACACAGATGATACGCTGGCCAGCGCATTGCGCGTCTACATCCCGATGGATCGGCAGCACGCCCTGGCACGTGGACGCTCATTGCCCGACCGGGCGCAAGGCGCGGCCCTGTTCGCCGACATCTCCGGCTTCACGCCGCTGACGGAGGCGTTGACACGGACGCTCGGCCCGTTGCGCGGAGCGGAGGAGTTGACCCGCCAGTTGGACCGGGTCTACGACGCACTGATCGCCGAAGTAGACCGGTACGGCGGCAGCGTAATCGGCTTCGCCGGAGACGCCATCACCTGCTGGTTCGCCGATGTGGGGACGGAGTGCAGGATGCCGGGCAGTGAGAACATTCCCCCCGCGCCCCTGCGTGCTGCGACCTGCGCCCTGGCGATGCAGCGGGCTATGCAGCAGTTCTCGACCGTGGAGATTACCCCCGAAGAGACAGTCTCGCTGGCGGTGAAAGTCTCGCTGGCGAGCGGCCCAGCACGCCGTTTCCTCGTCGGCCGCCCCGACGTCCAGGTCATAGACGCGCTGGCCGGTGATACGGTGGTGCGGATGGCCGCCGGCGAGCACCTGGCGAACAAGGGCGATGTGTTGGCCGACGAACAGACCGTTGTCCGCCTGGGGGAAAGGGCCCATATCGCCGCCTGGCGCACCGACCCCGACACCGGCGAACGTCTCGCCGTCCTGAACGACCTGACGGCCCCCGCCGAGC
>JALWUZ010000037.1 GCA_027079895.1 Anaerolineae bacterium | reverse complement strand
TTGCGGCGAGAGGTCTGTGCCTTCCTCGACCAGTTCGCTCAAGGCTCCCCCCAGTTGCTCAACTACGTTGGAATCCTGTCGAAGGAGGAGCTCGCTTCGGTATCGGGATTAAATTGTTAAACTGCAACATCCGCTGCCTGGGTATGAGGCCCAAACCCAGGCGGCGGATTTATCCGTCGCCGGTGAACAGGCGGCCGGCCCACCGTCGCGGTGAACAGGCTCGTCTCCACACTCCGGCGTGGGAACGGCGGGGTTGACGCTCCGCGTCGGGGGCTGGGTATGAGGCCCAAACCCAGGCGGCGGATTTATCCGTCGCCGGTGAACAAGCGGCAGGCCCACCGTCGCGGTGAACAGGCTCGTTCCCACGCTCCGGCGTGGGAACGGCGGGGTTGACGCTCCGCGTCGGGGGCTGGCTATGAAGCCCAACCCCAGGCGGCGGATTTATCCGTCGCCGGTGAACAGGCGGCAGGCCCACCGTCGCCGGTGAACAACCTCGTGCCCACGCCCCGGCATAGGGGAGTGCCTACGGCTACCTCCCCACTGGACACATCACCCCAGAGGCAGTATAATGTGTGCAATAACTTTGGTCAGAGCGAAGGATATGCACACACAAGGACCGGATTACCAACACCTCTACGAAATCGCCGAGGGCCAGGCGGGTTACTTTACCACCCGCCAAGCCAGAGCGGCGGGATTCACGGCGGAAAGGCTTTCTAGCAACGTCAAGAACGGCAAGTTCCTGCGCGTGGTGCGCGGAGTGTACCGGCTAAGGCACTTCCCGGCCTCGCCATACGAGCAACTCTTTGTCGCCCACCTGATGACTGGCGACCATTCGGTCATCTCTCACGAGAGCGCGCTGGCATTGTACGACCTATCAGACGTGCTGCCGGATGCTGTCCACGTCACCATCCCACGCACCGCCTCCCGCCGGCGGAAAAGGCTCCGCCTGCACACCAACCGCCTGTCCCGCGACGAGACCACCCGCTATATGGGCCTGCCGGTGACGACGGTAGCGCGCACCGTGGCCGACGTCGCTAACAACGGCCTGGACGAGACATTGGTGCGCCAGGCCATCGGTGAAGCACTCCGGCGCGGTCTGGTGACGGTGGAGGAGTTGCGCCACCAGGCAGAGAAACGAGGTGGGCGGGCGCGGAAGATCATCCTGGAAATGTTGGAGCGATGAGATACCAGACCGGCGGAGCTTTTCGGCGAGCACTGGAACAAAGATTGCGGGAGCAGAGCCTGACGACGGGCGTCTCTCTGGTACGACTGCGCAAAATGGTGGCCTTCGACCGTTTTTTAGCCCGCCTGTTTCAACTTGCTCCCCAAGCCTGGGTGGTCAAAGGCGGTTTGGCGATTCAACTCCGCCTGGGCGAACGGGCACGTACCACCAAAGACATTGATCTGCTAGCCCTGGTTGAGATTGACCAAGTGCTCTCTATGCTGCAAGGGGCCGGCCGACTCGACCTGGGGGATTACTTTTACTTTACAGTCGCCGAGCCGTCGAGCGGATTAGCACGGGCTGCTGGCGGCGTCCGCTATCCAGTCCGTGCTTTGCTCGACGGGCGAACTTTTGACCGGTTCCATCTGGACGTGGGCGCACTGGACCCGATGCTCGATCCCGTCGAGTACAAAGAGATGCCAGACCTGCTGGCTTTTGCAGACATTCCGCCTACGAATGTACCTTGCTTCCCTGTGACGCAGCAGATCGCGGAAAAGTTTCACGCTTACACCCGTCCCCGTGGCTTTGGGGAGAATTCACGGGTCAAAGACCTGGTAGACATTATCCTGCTAGCCCGGTCGAGTGACGTGAATGACGAACAGTTGTATCGCGCTTTGCAGGCTACCTTCGAGCATGCTGGCACGCATCCATGCCCCAATAGCGTGCCTCCACCTCCCAAAGGGTGGAAACTTCCGTTCCGTAAGATGGCCCAGGAGGTTGGGTTGAGGGAAATGACCCTCGAACAAGGGTATCACATCGTCTGCGATCTTTTGAATCACGTGTTGAGCGGCCTGCCAACACCAGAACCTGTGCGTAGAGAGCGAGCGTGACGCTCGCGTTCCCACGCCCTGTATGAAGCCCAAACCCAGGCGGCGGATTTATCCGTCGCCGGTGAACAGGCTCGTTTGCCCCTCTCCTCCCCGCCCCGCCCACTTTCACACACTCCATACCCTCCCTTCATCGAGTCTTCACACAGGCCGGGTATACTGAGCGCAAATCAACATCAGGGGGTGACACGAAATGAACAAGACCGACGCGAGACCACGCCACACCTGGAAATGGCGCAGCCTGGTATCCTTTTCCCTGCTGTTCGCCTCGCTCGCCATGCTCGTCTCCGGCATAGCGCTCTTCATCGCTCCGATAGGGCGCATAGCCCACTCCGCCGACTGGCGTCTGTTCGGTCTGGACAAGGGGCAATGGGAAGCCGTCCACACCATCTTTGGCTATGTGGGCGCAATCCTGGGCCTGGTACATCTGACGCTGAACTGGAAACCGCTGCTCGGCTACCTGCGCGACCGCACCCGCCGCGTCTACCGCCTGCGGGCTGAACTGGCCGTGGCGCTCCTCCTCACCATCGCCGTGGGCGTGGGATCGGCTCTGTCGCTGCCCCCTTTCGGCACGGTGATGGACTGGGGCGAATCGCTCAAGAACACGTGGGAGAGCGGGGCCGTGGCCCCGGTCACCCACGAGGAGGAAACGGCCTCCATT
>JALWUZ010000036.1 GCA_027079895.1 Anaerolineae bacterium | reverse complement strand
CCGGATAGCCAGCCCCACCCGCCTCCCTCTGGCGCGAACCTCCAACGGCATCTCGAAAGACGGCCCGATGGCCTTCAGGGTGAACCCGTCCTCACGGAACACCGGTTTAATGCCGCCGCCGTCCGGTGCCGGCCACGTCAGCCACAGAATCAGATTCAGTTGGAAAAGCGGCGTTTGGGTCATCGCTCTTTCCCCGTCCATCCCAGAAACACGCCTTTCACCAAGTCGTCGTACCGCTCTCCGGCGACGAACACCTCGACCGTCGGATCCAGGTAACGCTGGATGTTCGTCGCCAAGCGGTGGACGGTGTTCCCGCACGTCCCCTGGGGCAGGACCAGCGTCATCTGGCGGGGGGTGATCTCCAGGTAAATGCGCCTCCACAGGTGAAGGTCAATACCGTAGACATGCACCTTACGCTCCCCGGCATAGATCGGATTGCCCCACAGACGCAGCGGCCCCCGCCCGTGCTCGAAGGTCGTGGTGACGAAGTTGCGGAAAGTGGCCGGGGGCAGCGGCTGGCCGAAGAGGAAAGTCACCGGCGCACCGGTCAGCGTGAAACTCTCGCCGCCGCCGGGCAAGGAAGTCCTCTCCGCCGCCAACCACAATCGCTCCTCAAGCAAGCGCGTCGTCCGCTCGTACAGACGGGTGATGGATAGCAATTGCGAGCGTCCATCCCTGAAGGAGGGAGCCCGGTAAGTCACCTTGCCCCAGGCCCAGAAATCGTACCCGCCCCGCTCCTCGGCCGCCGGGATGAGCAGCGTTTTGATGGCGCGGAACGGGGGATGGTACTCCTGAAGCACCGGCAGAAACTGTCCTACCCGCTCCGCCTGTTCCGTGATCGCCAGCGTGGAGGCCCGCTGCTCGAACAATCCATCTCCTTCCCGTTCCTCCTCCTGCTTCTCCCAATCCCTCTCCTCGAAACGGGCCCGGTGTTCGAAGCGGAACTTGACGAATCGCTTGGGCATCAGCGGCAGTATCAGGTGCTCCCAGATAGTCTGAAACATGCCCCCGGTCAGCCAGGCGAAGTCCAGTTGCGACGTGTTCCGCACCACGTTGCGCACCGCGCGGTCCGCTCCGGTGGTCTCCCTGGTGGAGTGTAGCGCAAGATGGCGGCGGGAGAGCGGTTCCAGGTAGCCCAGCAGTCCGTCCTTGTCCGATATCCGGTACATACCGCCGTCGGCGTCGCCTAGCGGGACGACCTGCCAGCCGGTGCCGTGCAGCCAGTCCACGACCGCGGCGGGGTCATCTATCCCGTCCGGCAGAGTCTCCAGCAGATAAGATTTGATCAACCCCTGCCCTGGGCCCAGTTGACGGCGGTCAATCTCCTCCTTGCGCTGACGGGCGTAATCGTCGAGGAAATCGAACACCTGCTCCCTGGATTGGAAACTCAGCCTGCTCATTGGGCCTCCTCCGTTACCTTGAACTGCGCCACGCCTTGCAGCCGCTCCTCGATGAACACCCGCATCTCGTAGACCCCTGTTTGATACCCGTCCGGCGGGGTGTAGTACAGGGAAGCGTTCCCCTCCGGCCCCCACTCCCACAACCGGGTGTCGCTCGCCACCAACTCCCCGTCGTGGTAGACCGCGAAAGTCCAGGCCAGGCCGTCCCGCATGCCGGAGTAGGTGACGAACAGGTAGACCCGATGGCGGCCCGGCGGGAAGCGTGTGCCGGGGTCCACCGGCTGCCCCTCCTCGTCCCGGCCGGCGGCCAGGGTGATGATGGTGATCCGCGCCTCCGGGCCCGCCGGCACCGCCGAGGGGATGGGCGTCAGGGCCGACTCCGGCACCGGCACCACCGGCGTAGGCGTCGGGATGAAGGGCGGAGTGGCCGTCGGGCGGCGCGTCGCCGTGGCCGTCGGCGTGTGAGTGGGGCGCGGTGTGGCCGTCGGCGTCGCCGTCGGCGTGAAGGGCGTCGGGGTCGGGCGGCGTCGCCGTTCTAGCAGATGCCCGATGCGCGGCGGGAGGAGCAGCAGGTCCACCCCCACCACCAACAACACCAACCCGGCCATAGCCCACCGATTAGCCTGGACGAGCGCGGCCCGCCGCAGGGCGTAGAACGGGGCCCGGCGGGCGCGGATGAGCAGGAACAGGACTACTCCCCATGGCACCGCGTCCAGTGCCAGCAATCCGTACCCCGCCCAACGCAGCCAGTTTTCCATCTGCCTGAAAGCCTTTCCCGCCCGCGCGGCCCCGTCATCCCACCACCGGAGCCATCCCGAACGTGTTACCGCTCTCTCAACACCAGCGGCAAGTAGACGCGCCGACGAGCGGCCAACACGGTCACAGTGGTAACGTCGGAGCCGCTCAATCCGCCGCTGTCCGTGACGGTGAGGGTGAAGGTGAGCACTCCCGCCTCCGTCGGCGCGGTGAAGGTCGCCGTTATGCGGTCGGAGTTCGCCAGCACGACCGCCGCCCCGCCGGTCTGCCGCCAGCGGTAGGTGAGGGGGTCGCCGTTGGGGTCGTAACTGCCGCTCCCGTCCAGCGTCACCGCCGCCCCCGGCCCGACCGCCTGCGGCGTCCCCGCCACGGCGACCGGCGGGAGGTTCTCGACGGTGATGGTGGTAACGTCGGAGTCGCTCAATCCGGCGGTGTCCGTGACGGTGAGAGTGAAGGTGAGCACCCCCGCCTCCGTCGGCGCGGTGAAGGTCGCCGTGACGCGGTCAGAGTTCGTCAGCACGACCGCCACCCCGCCAGTCTGCCGCCAGCGGTAGGTGAG
>JALWUZ010000035.1 GCA_027079895.1 Anaerolineae bacterium | reverse complement strand
CAGGGCAAGTACGGCGCGTCCGACTTGACCGACCTGGTCTCCCGCGAGATCAACGGTTTCGCCGAGGTGGACATCCTGAACGATGACGGGAGCGTCAAGTACCGCAAGGGCGAACTCCTGGCTTCCTTCGGCCACCTCAAGGACGACGGCAGCACCTCATCCTCCAACTGGCTCTACACCCAGTCCTACAACGAGAAGGACGGCAACCGGCAGAAGTGGCGCGATAACACCGACTACCATCCCGCCGGAATCGGCCTCTACTCCAAGTGGGCCTGGTGCTGGCCGCTCAACCGGCGCATCATCTACAACCGGGCCTCGGTGGACCTCGACGGCAACCCGTGGGATCCAGAGGACTTCGTCATTCGCTGGAACGGGAGCAAGTGGGAGGGCGACGTGCCCGATGGCGGCTGGCCGCCGATGAATATGGACAACACCCGCTACCCCTTCATAATGAAGCCGGAAGGGTTTGCCCACATCTTCGGGCCTGGCCGGGCCGATGGGCCGTTCCCGGAGCACTACGAGCCGCTGGAAAGCCCCATCAAGAACCCGCTCTCCGGCACGCAGAACGACCCCGCCATCAAGGTCTGGCGTCCCGACCAGATCGCCGACCCCGCCGAGTATCCCATCGTCGCCACCACCTACCGCGTCACCGAGCACTGGCAGGCCGGGCAGATGACCCGCAACCTCCCCTGGTTGGTGGAGTTGATGCCCAACCTGTTCGTCGAGATGAGCGAGGAACTGGCGGCGAAGAAAGGGATCTCCAACGGCGACAAGGTCGTCATCGAGTCGGTGCGCGGCAAGATCGAGGCCATCGCCGTCGTCACCAAGCGGTTCAAGCCCTTCAACCTGAACGGCAAGGTGGTCCACCAGATCGGTATCCCCTGGCACTGGGGGTACAAGGGGTTGAGCACCGGCGACATCACCAACGTGCTCACCCCGCACGTGGGCGACGCCAACACGATGATCCCCGAATACAAGGCGTTCCTGGTGAAAGTGTCGAAGGGAGGCGCGTAAGATGGGCAAGAAAGCGATGCTGATAGACGTTTCCAAATGCACCGGCTGCCGGGCGTGTCAGGTGGCCTGCAAGGGGTGGAACGATCTGCCCGCCGAGGAGACCAAGTGCGTGGGAGTCTACGACAACCCGCCGGATCTCTCTCCCGTGACCTGGAACCGGATCGCCTTTTTCGAGATCGAGCGCGACAACGGGCGGCTGGACTGGGTTTTCCGTTCGGTGCGCTGCCTGCACTGCGCCGATGCTCCCTGCGTGCGCGTCTGCCCCACCGGGGCCTTGTACAAGGACCCGCTGGGCTATACCGCCCTCGACCAATCCAAGTGCAACGGCTGTGGCTACTGCGTCGAGTTCTGCCCCTTCGAGATTCCGCGTCTGACCGAGGCGGACATCTGGGGCAAGGGGAAGAGCACCAAGTGTACCTTCTGCCCGGATCGGGTGAGCAACGGGATGCAGCCGGCCTGCGCTCAGGCCTGCCCCACCGGCGCCATTGAGTACGGTGACCGCGACGCGCTGGTCGCCAAAGGGAAGAAGCGGGTGGAGGAACTGAAGAGCCGCTACCCGGACGCCAACCTCTACGGCGAGAACATCCTGGGTGGCCTGGGTGTGATGTACGTCCTCACCGACCGGCCCTCTGTGCTGGGCCTGCCGGAGGAGCCCTCCGGCTCCCTGGCCGAGACCTGGCAGCCCTGGATTCAGACCATCGGCGGGTTCGCCGTCGGCGCGACCGCCCTGGGGCTGGCGATTGACTGGCTGGTAGCCCGCAAGAAGATCAAGGCGGAGGAGGTGTGAGATGGCCGCGAAACAACAGAAAGAGATCCTGATGTTCAGCACCGGGCAGCGGTTCGTGCATTGGCTGCACGCCATCGCCTTCGGCCTGCTCATCACCACCGGGGCGATGCTCTACATCCCCGCCTTCAGCACGACCATCGCCCAGGGCGCGGGCGGCCAGATGCTGCGGCTGATACACCGTATCGGCGCCATCGCCTTCATGCTGGTGCCCGTGATCTACATCGTCTTCGACCCCAAGGGGTGGGTGGCCGATATGAAGCGCATATTCACCTGGGGCAGCGATGACCTGGGTTGGCTGAAGGCCGCGCCGCGCTACTACTTCCTCGGCGACGAGGAGGGTATGCCGCCGCAGGACAAGTTCAACACCGGGCAGAAACTCTTCTACCTGGTGGTGGTCGTCTGCATGGTGGGCTTCATCGTCACCGGGTTGATTATGTGGCTCTGGCGCGAGGCCGTCTCTCCCACCGTCTTCCAGTGGAGCGTGCTCCTGCACGACCTCTGCGCTATCGCCTACGCCGCTTTCTTCCTGGTGCATTTCATGCTCTCGGCGATGCACCCGCTGATGAAAGGGGCGATCAACGGCATGCTCTTCGGCTGGATGTCGGAGGAGTACGTCAAGCGTCATCACGCCAAGTACTACGAGCAGATCAAGGGCAACCTGTAGTTCGCGGCGCGTTTTCGACGCCTCACAAAGGGCAAGGGGACTCAAACCCTTGCCCTTTGTCACGTTGAAAGGTATAATGCCTGTGCGATGCGTTTGGTAGACTCCCATGCTCACCTGGATTTCCGTCAGTTCGACGCCGACCGCGAGGCGGTCATCGAACGGGCCCGCGCGGCGGGGCTGATGGCGATCGTCAACATCGGCACCGACCTACCTTCCAGCCGGATGGCGGTCTCGTTGGCGGAACGGTATCC
>JALWUZ010000034.1 GCA_027079895.1 Anaerolineae bacterium | reverse complement strand
CCTCTACCTCGCCTTCGGCTTCGAGGGCATTGACAGCCGCGCCGACCGCCGGGAAGTCCTCGCCCGCGCCCTCGACTGGCTTATGACGCCGGCCCCCACCGTCGGCGTGGAACTGGCCAGCGACTATCCGCTGAGCATCGGGTCGCCCGGCGACATCGTCACCCACACCGTCCGCATACGCCACATGGGGCAGAGCGGCCTCACCGACACCTTCCAACTCACGTTGGAGGATGTCTCCTGGGAGACCCACCTCTCCCCCGTCTCCGTCACCCTCGCCCCCTGCGATTCCGCCTTCGTCACCGTCACCGCCCGCATCCCCCCGTCGGCCGACTGGGACGCGCGGGACGTCATCACCATCGCGGCTCGCTCCACGATCTCCCCGGCGGTGAGCGACCGCCTCGCCCTGACCAGCAAGGCCCCGGCTCCCATCCTCCTCGTGGACGACGACCGTTGGTACAATCAGGAGAGCAAGTACGAGGCCGCGCTAGAGGCCGATGACCTCCCCTACGACTACTGGCACACCGGTTGGCAGGGGAGGGAGCCGCCCTGGGGCAGTCCGCCGCCCGACGTTCTGAGCCGCTACCCGCTCCTCCTCTGGTTCACCGGCTACGACTGGTACCGGCCCATCACCGACGAGGAGGAGGACGATCTGCTGGACTATCTCGACGCCGGGGGCCGCCTTTTCCTCTCCTCCCAGGATTTCCTCTGGTATCACCACGACGGGACGCTGGCGCGGGACTACCTGGGGGTGCTGACCTACACCGAGGATGTCACTCCCACTACCGTCAGCGGCGTCACGGAGAACCCCATCGGCGACCACCTGGGCCGCTACGCCCTGGAGTACCCTTTCCAAAATCACTCCGACGGGGTCACGCCGGCCCCCGGCGTCTCCGTCGCCCTGCGCGACGGGAATCACAACCCCCTCGCCCTCTCCCGCACGGGACAGGGGTACAAGACGGCCTTCTTCTCGTTTCCGGCGGAGGTGCTGCCCCCGGAGGGGCGGGAGCGCGTTTTGGAGCGGGTAGTCGGCTGGCTCAGCTGGCTAGGGGAGTCCGGTTGGGAGGTGCGTCCCGCCGTCGCCGCGCCGGGGGGGACGCTCACATTCTCACTCCACCTGCGGAACGATGGGCCGCTCACCGTCACCGCCTCTCTCTCCAACACCCTCCCCGCCGGTCTGACCCTGCTCCCCGGCAGCGTGACCGGCCCCGCCGCCTACGACCCCGTCGCCCGCCGTTTCGACTGGCGCGGCCCGCTCCCGCCGGGCGCGGCCATTACCCAGACCTACCGCGTCACCGTCGCCGTCGGCAGCGCGTTGGTGGGGGAGATCCGCAACACCGCCTACCTCCGCCTGGAGGAGCACGCCATCGGCTTCCACCGCACCGCCGTAGTGCCCGTCGCCGCCCCGGACCTGTCCGCTGCGGCTTTCGACTGCCTCCCCGCGGCGGTGCGGCCCGGCGGGGAAATCACCTGCACCCTGGCCCTGCGCAACGGCGGCCCCGGCGACGCGCTCACCGCGACGGCGGACTGCCTCATCCCCGGCGGCGCGACTCTCGTCACCGGTTCGCTGTTCGCCACCGGAGGCGTCGTCACTACGGTTGAGACTACCACCGTGCGCTGGGAGGGGACGGTGGCGGCCGGGGATGTCGTCACCGTCGGCTACCGGACGCGCGTCACGACCGCGCCCCGTCCGCTGCTCCTCTACCACGTCGCCCTGCTCGACGACGGCGCGGGGGGGACGTGGGAGCGTCCCGACTGGGTGGCCGTCGTCCCCTGGCCAGTCTACCTCCCCATCGTGACCCGCGACACCTGACCTTTTCGTCAGTTCGGGGGGCCGTTGTACCGGCTCATCGCCGCGTCGAGGCCCTCCGTCAGCCAGACTTCGATGGCGGCTATGGCCCGCGCCAACGTCTCCTCCATCAACGGCCACTCCTCCGGGGCGAAATCCTGCAACACGTAGGCCGCCGGGTCCATCCGGCCCGGCGGGCGGCCAATCCCAATGCGCAGGCGCGGGAACTCCTGGCTGCCCAACTGGGCAATGATGGAGCGCATCCCCCGGTGCCCGCCGCTGCCCCCCGACGGGCGCAACCGCAGCGTCCCCGGCGGCAGGTCGAGGTCATCGTAGACCACCAGCAGGCGGGCCGGCGGGACTTTGTAAAAGCGGGCCAGCGGCACCACCGCTCGCCCGCTCTCGTTCATGAACGTCTGGGGCTTGACGAGGAGCACCTCCCGTCCGGCGATGACCCCGCGTGCGGTGAGCGCCCGCTTCTGCCGCCGGTCGAAGGTCAGGCCGTGTGCCGCTGCCAGGCGGTCGAGGCAGCGGAACCCGATGTTGTGGCGATTGGCGGCGTACTGCGGGCCCGGATTCCCCAGCCCGGCGATGAGGGAGAGTTCCATGCGTCAGTAGTCAGTCTCTGTGAGAATATCCCGTTTTTCGTAAGAGCGGTGACTCGCTCCGAAGAGCCTCCTCCTCCGTGACCGGAGGAGCCGGCTAGCGCGGGAACGGACGGATGTAATGCCGCAGTACCCACCGGACGATTGCCTTGACCAGCATGTAGAGGCCGATGAGGGCGAAAAACGAGAGGGAGACCAGCCCCCCGGCGCAGAACGCGGAGCGCAACTGGGCCATGTCAACGGAGAACTTGGGCTTCTCCTCGTCGCCCGTCGGCGTGGGCTCACCTTCGGCGGGAGTGGCGGTGGCTGTGGGAGTGAGGCGGGGAGTCGGGG
>JALWUZ010000033.1 GCA_027079895.1 Anaerolineae bacterium | reverse complement strand
CATTCGTCCCGTAGGGGCGAATAACCATTCGTCCCGTAGGGGCGAATAACCATTCGTCCCGTAGGGGCGAATAACCATTCGTCCCGTAGGGGCGAATAGCCATTCGCAACGGACATTCGACGATCGGCAGAAAAAGGGGGCTCATGGAAGGCTGAGGATGATGGCGATGATGGTCGCCACGAGGGCCACCAGGATGCCGGCGATGAAGAAAGCGGCAGCGGCCTGTTCGGTCTGGTGGCGGAAGCGGCCGGTCGCCCAGAGGAAGAGGCCGACGGCGACGGCGGTACCGACTACGACGCCGGCGGTGTAGGTGAAAGCGGTCGCCATCAGCCCCGGCAGGTTGACCCGCACGATGAGCCGGTCGAAGACGAGCAGCGAGAAGCGACTGCCCAGGAAGGAGTAGACAACGCCCACCAGGAAGCCGACGATCGTCAGGGCGATGCCCTGGATGCGTTCCCGCCCCCGTTCGAGCCAGACGGTGATGACGCCCAGGACGATCAGCGCGATGGCGAAGGTCAGCACGACGATGGAGATGAACTCGATCACTTTCACCTCAGAACAGGGAGAGTTGCTCGGCAGCCGCCGGCGGGGCCGATTCCTCCATCTGGTCGGCCTGGGCGAGCAGTTCTGGGATGCGGCGCATATCCTCCTCAACGGTGCGGCGCAGGCTGGGTTGGTGGAGGGCGGCGGCCGGATGGTACATGGGGTAGTAGACGATGCCGTTGATTTTGCGCGGCTGTCCGTGAATGTGGGAGATGCGGGCGTTGGGGAAGGCCCGCGCCATCGAAAAGCGGCCCAGAGTGACGATCATCTTGGGCTTGATGAGTTCGATCTGCCGGTCGAGGAAGGGGCGGCAGGCCTCGATTTCCTCCGGGAGCGGGTCCCGGTTGCCCGGCGGGCGGCATTTGATAACGTTGGTGATGTAGACTTGCTCCCGTGTCAGGCCGATGCTTTCCAGGAGTTCGTCCAGGAAGCGGCCGGCCGCGCCGACGAAGGGGCGGCCTTGTTGGTCTTCGTGGAATCCGGGGGCCTCGCCGATGAACATAATCTCGGCGTTCTCCGGTCCTTCGCCGGGGACGACGTTTGTGCGTCCCTTGTTGAGGTGACAGTTGGTACACTGAGCGATCTCTTTTGTCAATGTTTCCAGTTCTGACACGCCAATGCCTCCTGTGGTCGTGTATCGCGGGGGGATTATAGCGTATCCCTTGTTTTTTGTCCAATGGGCATGTGGAGCACGGGGCTTTCACACCTTGCCCGTCCACTCCGCGGCGGCGTACTTGCGCTCGCGGAGCGCGTCCGCAGCAGCCACTTCCTCCGGCGTGAGAGGGGCCTCTTCCCAGCGCAGGTTCAAGGCGGCGGCGAACCCGGCGGCGAGAGCGGCGGCGGCCTCCTCCCAGGCGGCGGGCCGTCCCAGTGCCTCCGATAGAGTCGTGGCCCGGCGGCGGACGCGCTCCGGGTCGGGCCGCTTGCTCAACACCCGGCAGATGCGGGCGATGTCGCCGCCGAGGGGAATCGCCCCGTGTTGCAGGACCACCCCCTGAGCCCGCATCTGCGCACTCCCCACCAACTTCCGCCCGCCGACGGTGATTTCGTAGTCCGACGGCACCTCGAAACAGACGCTGCCGACGCCCGTTTCCGACGCCCGCCGGTCGGCGACGATGTCGGCCACCCCCAGCAGTTCCAGCCCGCGCACCAGGGCCGCGCTGAGACGGCGGTAACTGGTGACGACGCCTCCCTGTACGCGCGGGTCGTCCTGGGGGACGATGACGCTGTAGGTCAGTTCGTCCGCGTGGAGGATGGCCCGTCCGCCGGTGGGACGGCGCACCAGGTCGAACCCGGCGGCCCGCAGGGCCTCTCGGTCCGCGTCGGCGACCGGTTGCGACCAGCCCAGGGAGAGGCAGGGCGGCGACCAGGCGTAGAGCCGCAACGTGGGGGGCGACTTTCCGGCGGCAACGGCCCGCAAGATGGCCTCGTCCACCGCCATATTGGTGGCTCCGTCCGCCGGAGGGGTATGGAGCAGCCGCCACGTCGCCAGGGGATAGGAGTCCGTAGTGAGCATCATCACCTCCGCCGGTGATTATAGCAGCCTTCCAGAAAGAGGCAACGGCGGGTTTGTCGAGCGTGAGCGGGCGGAAGATTGACAACTCACCCGTTGTGGCTATAATGGGCGCAAATTCACCCAGGAGGACAAGGATGGCAGACATTCCTATCAGCGAGATTATGCAGAAAATCGCCGGCGTAGACTCATCGAAAATCCAGGGCCTCAACAAAGTCATCATGTTCGACCTGACCGGCGAGGGCGGCGGCCAGTGGACGCTCTCCCTGAAAGACGGCCAGGCCCAGGTCAACGAAGGCCCGGCCGACGACCCCGATATGACCATCTCGATAGACGCCGACGATTTCCGCGCCCTGACCAGCGGTCAGTTGAACGCTATGTCCGCCTTTATGCAGGGCAAAATCAAGATCTCCGGCGACATGTCCCTGGCGATGCAGTTGCAGAACATCCTTTCGTTCTGACGGCCAGGCCGGAGCGCACAAGACAGGCCGCTCTCCCCAGAGCGGCCTATTTTGACACTGCCGGAGGTAGCGTATGTACCCTGACAGCGAAATCCTGTTCCCCACCCGCTGCATACCGCAACTGCGCGACCTGCGGGCCGAGAAGTGGGCCCGCCTGGTAGACCGCGTCGCCGCCCTCCCCGACGGCCACGAGGACGTGCTGGGCTTCTCCTTGATGA
>JALWUZ010000032.1 GCA_027079895.1 Anaerolineae bacterium | reverse complement strand
GACCTCATCCACCGCGCCCACGGCTTCCATCCGTGGGTCGCTCTTGGGCACCCGGCCTTCCCCCAAAAGCCCCGTGGTGCCGTCGTCACCAGTTGCCGTGTAAAAAGGACTCTTCGGGCTCATGAGGAAGATTTTAGCACAAATCCTCCCTGCGGAGGATGCTCCAATTCTGGGGTATAGCAAGGAATTGTAGGTAAATTCAAGACGCTGCCAAGGATCGCCATACGGTCTGAAAACGGCCACTTTGGAGTTCACTAAGCGCCGCCAACATACCCTGGGCGTTTGCCTTCCGCCACCCTCGCCCTTGACGTTTCATGCGCCGATGGATGCCTGTCAGAATCCCACTCTCCACCGTCCCGCTGCCCAGCGGATAGCCTTCCGCACGAAACGAGTCGTAGGCCAGCATCTCCCGCCGGGAGGCCAGATAAGCATAGGTTTGCTGGGCCGCCTGGGCCGCGTTCCCGCGTTGCTGTTGCGCCAGGCGTTGTAAAGTAGCCAACACTTGTTCAGGGCCGCGATACCACAATTCCTCTTCTTGAGCGGCACACCACGCCTTGCCGGCTTCGCTCTCGGCCCCAAACACGCTTTCCGCCGTTTCGGACAGATGCTGGCGCACATGGGCCCAGTCCAGAATCAGCGTGGCTTGTGGGTAATTCCTTCGCGTGACCCGTTCAATCCACAAAGCGCCATCGTTGACACTGCTCATCTTTTGCGCGTCAGGCTGCACCCCTCGCCGCACCCCTTCGGCGTATTGGTACTTCGCAAAGGTTTCCGCCTCCCAGATGCCCGCCTGGTAACTGTGGCGCCGCAAATGCACTTTGAGGCGTGTTTCTTCTCCTTCAACCTCCACCCCCTCTTGCTCCACCTCCTTCACCACCACTTCCGAGTAGACGCACATCTTGCACTCCCGCCAGCCTTCCTCCCGCAGCCGAACCATGCCCCCATCACTGGACACATTGACCCGTTCGGCTTCTGTCAGGCTATCCTGCACTTGTACTTGGGCTTCCTCCGCCATGGCCCCTGCCATGAGCGCCTCGGCTTCTTCCCCCCGCTTGGCGGCTACCCGCTTTCCCCAACCCTCCGTCACTTGCCGCACGCTTTCCCCACTCACCACCAGCCCCACGCTTTCACTAAACAGGGCCGCTCCCTCTTCAAATGAAGGCCCGTGCAGCCCGTGCTGGATCATCACCCGCTCGGCACCGCTGCTCCAACGTCGCGGCCCCAGTCCAAGGGCTTTATCCAGGGGGGAAAAATGTCTCCCCATCCCCTTGTGGGCAGACATAGTAAGCGCGCTCCAACACGCTTTCCCCTTCTAACCCCCACACTTCTTTGCGGCGATAGCCTACAAACTTCATCGGTTTCCCGCACCGGGGACACCGCGGTGCCTCCACCTGCCGCCCTGTGCTCCGTCCATTGATCCAAATCTCCAGCCCTCTCCCTATCAGCCGCCGTCGGAGCCGGCGAGCCTGCCCTTCAATCTCCTCAAACCGGGCGTCCGGATGCGCGTCATACCACGCTTCCATCGCCTCAAACATCTCCTCCGCGGCTTCCATAAACTGCGCCTTGCGCTCCGTGCGCGACATCTCTCGACTCATTGGCTTCTCCTGGGTCGGTTTGCCTTTCCCTTCCCCCAGTGTACCACCCCTTACCTACAACTTCTTGCTATACCCGCTTTGCCGCACACAGGAGCCTGTTTGCCCTTGGAAGGGGAACAGGGGCTATTTGATGCGCCGCTCGCCGAGAGTGACCGAGATCTCCAGGGTCTTGCGACCGCGGTACACTTTGAGGGTGACGGTCTCGCCCGGCTGATGGTCGAAGAGCACGTTGACGAAGTTGTGGTCTTTGTCCAGCGGCGTGTCGTCAATCTGGACGATGATGTCGCCGTGTTGCAAGCCGGCTTTGGCCGCCGGGCTATCCGGCTCCACCTGGACGATATAGACGCCCCACTCGGCGGGCAGGCCGAACCGGCGGGCAATGGTGGGAGTGATGCTTTGCCAGGTGACGCCCAGGTAAGGGTACGCCACATAGCCTTTGGCGATGATTTGCTCGGCCACGGCGCGCGCCGTGTTGGAGGGGATGGCGAACCCCAGCCCTTCGGCTACATCGCCGCCCAGGCCCCCACCGCGAACGATCAGGGTGTTGATGCCGATGACCTCACCGGCCAGATTGACCAGCGGGCCGCCGGAGTTGCCGTGGTTGATGGCCGCGTCGGTCTGGATCAGCCCTTCCATCTGGTAGCCTTTGCCGGTGTCCAGATTGCGGCCTGTGGCGCTGACCACGCCCACCGTCACCGTGTTGCGGAAGGCGCCCAGGGGGGAGCCGATGGCGATGACCGTCTCGCCGGGCTTGAGCAGATCCGAGTTGCCCAGGGTAGCCACGGCGGGCACCGGGCCGGGGACTTGAATGACCGCCAGATCCGCGAAGGGGTCGGCGCCCACCAGTTTGGCCTCCTGCTCGCTGCCGTCGGCGAAGATCACCCGCAGGCGATCCGTGCCCTCGACGACATGGTTGTTGGTCAGGATGTAGCCCTTCTCGGAGATGATCACGCCGGAGCCGCTGACCTGGCGGTCGGGCGTGGGGCCGAAGAAGGTCATCTCGCCCGGAATGCGGCCCACCACGGTGACCACGGCCGGGCTGACCTTTTCCACGGCCTGGGTGATGGCGGTTTCGATTTCCGTGCTGCTCACCCGCAGCACCCCGGCGCTCGGCGAGGCTTCGGGAGATGCCTCCGCGGAGGCTGGGGG
>JALWUZ010000031.1 GCA_027079895.1 Anaerolineae bacterium | reverse complement strand
CCCCCTACTCCCCGTGCGCGTACCGCTGCACCTCGCGGTAGATCACGCGCGGCTCGAACTCCGGGGTGACGAAGGCGTAGTAGTCCTGGTAACTGTGGGTCGGGGAGGGGTAGCGGAAAGCCCACATCGCCACGCAGGGGCACCAGGGCCAATGCTGACGGGCCCACTCGTAGGCCCCGATGGTGTACTCGATGCGTCGGGCCGGCCGGACGGCGTGTATCCAGCGTGGGTGGTCGTTCCAACCGGCCTCCGTCACGTAGACCTGCTTCCCGGCGTCGCCGTAGGAGACCATCACCGCCCGCAACAGTTCCACTCGGCGGAAGTTGATGACCTCCGGCGACGGGGAAGCCGTCGGCGGGGCGGTGAGGCCGTAGGCGTGGGCTGCCAGGGCGTCGAAGTACGGAGCCGCCCCCGCCTGGTACATCCGCCGCAGATAGTCCAGGTCGTTGAGCCCGGCCGTGCTGCCGCTGCGCTCCAAAGTCGGGGCCAGCGCACCGGCCAACACCACCACGTCGGGATTGGCAGCGTGGGCCCGCCGGTAGACCGTCCGCAGCAGGGCGACGTACCCCTCCGGGCTCACGGGCCGGTATCCCCACTCGAAACTGAGATTGGGCTCGTTCCAGATGATGACGTGGCTCACCCGCCCCCGGTAGCGGGCGACGAAGGCGGCCACGAAGCGGGCGAAGTCGTCGTAATGGGCCTCGTCAAGGTAGGTCAAGGTGGTGTCCACGTCTTTGGGACGGGCCCACGACGGCACCCAGCCCAGCCGCGCGATGACGGTCAGCCCCTGATTGCGGGCGTGTTCGATGACCAGGTCGCTGTGCCGCCAGGTGAACCGCCCTTTCACCGGTTCGATGTACGGCCAGGGGAAGAACTCGACGACCCAGGGGGCGCCCATCTCGCGCACCATCCGCAGCGTGGCCTGGATCTTCCACTCCTCCACCTCGTCGGTGAGGCGGGTATGGACGCCGATGACGGGGTTGGTGGTGAGCACCTGCTGGGGGGAGTCCGGCACGACTCGCACGCGCGGCGTGTAGATGGCCTGGAAGATGAGCAGCAGCAGGACGACCCGCCAGACGCGCGAGATGAGGGTTTCACGGGACACGGGCATCTCCCAAAAACACAGGAGGGGAAGCCACGCTCCCCCTCCTGACTATGGCTCCCCGGGTAGGACTCGAACCTACAACCAACCGGTTAACAGCCGGCCGCTCTGCCAATTGAGCTACCGAGGATCACCGCCTGAATTATACTCAAAATCGGAAAATCCGCAACCTGAACTCACCGGGGGATTTCGAAGCAAACCGGGGCCTCCGTATCAACCCCCCACTTCTACCCTCGTTCAGGCGGGGTTGCCAAAATGCGTTTCTTCGGCGAAAATAGGGCATCCTTGCTGGGGAGGTGCTCTGTGCCTGTCAACCCAACCGACGACACCAATGCCCAATCACCGGAGGCCGTGCTGTTCGCCCGGGCTCAGGCCGGTTGTTCCGCCACCCTCAACTACCTGATGGCACGCCACGACGGACTCGTCCAAGCCGTGGTGCGGCGGCAGGTACTGGGGGACTTGCCGTTCAAGGAGGCCCTGCAAGCCGGACGCATCGGCCTCTGGCGGGCCATCCTGGGGTTCGACCCACAACGGGGCTATGCCTTCTCCACCTACGCCTGGACGAGCATTGCCCGCCACATCTGGCGGGCCGTCGAGACGTATGCCCGCCAGGAGCCCCCCCTCCCCCTATCCCCTCCCGTCTTGCCGGACCCGGCCGTTGTCTGGGAGGAGAAGGCCATTCAACAGACCCTCGCGGAGATGGTAAACCGCCTGGAGCCCCGTCTGGCCTACATCGTCACCGCCCGCTACGGATTGGACGGTCGGCCTCCGGCGCTCTACTGGGAAATCGGGGCCGCGTTGGGCGTGACCCGCCAGCGTGTCGCTCAACTCCTCGCCATCGCCCTGGCCCGCCTGCGCCACCCGGCCCATTCCTACCGCTTGCGCACCCTGTTGGGGCGTCACACAGTCGCCGATTATGAACAAGCCGCTGCGGCCACCGCCCGTCAGCGGAAACGAACAAGAAGAGGATGATATGTCCACATCATCACAACCCACTGCCGCCCAGTCCCGCGCCCAGGACCGGGACTTCATCGCCCGATGCAGTTTGTCGGCCTTGCGCGGGCAACTGCCTCTCTCCTGGCCTGTCTCCGCCGACACTCCCCCCTCCCCCAAGCGGGTTTACCGTTCCCACTACGTCTATCAGGGCTGGGAGGAGTTGGAGGACGCCGCCCGACGGAAGCATTTCTCCGACTTCGACATCCTCCTCCGTTTGGTGGACTTCAGTACGCTGCGGGACGAACTCGCCCACCGCCTCGGCTGGACCTCCGCCAAAGGGCACGTCCCCTTCGACCCGGTCTCGATGTTCCTCCTGATCGGCTGGCGCATCGTCAACGGCTGGAGTCGGGCCGAACTGCTCCGCAAACTCCACGACCCGCGCTATGCCGACTATGCCCGTCTGTTCGGCTTCGAGGAGGACTGCTTCCCCACCGAAGGCGGCCTCCGCCATTGGCTGACGGCCCTCGGACAGCACTCCCAGAACGGCGACACCGTCAGCGTCGCGCTGGACGAGAAGCAGGCCACCGCTGTGGCCTGGGAGTACCTCAACGACCTCATCGCCCGGTCGGTCACCCTGCTGCTCGAAAGCGGGTTCATCACCCCGTCCGCTTGGGAAGAGGCCCTCATCTGCCCCGATGGGATGCTCC
>JALWUZ010000030.1 GCA_027079895.1 Anaerolineae bacterium | reverse complement strand
GGGGCCCAGGTGATGTCGGCAGCGGAGATGTTGGAGACCAGGAGGGCGATCGCCCCCGCGTCGTCACGGGCGGCCAGCAGCCACAACCCCGCCGTCCGGTCGTCGGGCGGTAGGGGGGTGGTCAACAGGGTGGGATAGCCGTCCACCACCTGCGACCAGAGGCGGAAGGCGTTGGCGGCGGGTTTGTACGTGCCCTGGGCGTCTCCGTAGAAGAGGCCGGTGTTGTTCTCCGAAGCGGCGCCGCCCGGTCGGTCGGAGGGGGCGGCTCCGGCGCCGGTCGGGCTGGAGAGGGGGTCGCCGGCACGGTAGAGGTAGGCCCGCGTCACGTCGCTGTACTGCATGGCAATCCAGGAGGCGGTGCGCAAGGCCGCGCCCCGTCCGTGATTGTAGACCTGCTCCCGCTCCTCCGGCGAGAGGTTCATCTGGGCCACGCCGTAGGCGTCCACGATCAACTCGACGCCGTCGAAGAAGCCGCTGCCGGCCCAGGGGACGCCGGAGTACATCCCGGTGCCGTCCAGGAGGTCGCGGTACGCACGCGCCGCTCGCAGCCACGTCTCCGGGTCGTTGAAGAAGAGGTGCCAGCCGATCCAGTCCGGCTTGACGCCGTTTTCGTACAGGTAGTTCAGGAAAGCCTGGACGACGCCGCCGTCCCCATCGGCGACCTGCACGGTCTGCCCGGCGATGAAGCCCGGCCCGCCGATCTTCAGTTGCGGGTAGTCCCCCTTGAGGGAGACGAAAGCCTGAGTCCAGAAGCGGATGAAGGCGTAGTTGTCGCGGTCCCAGAAGTTCTTGGAGGGGAACTCGGTCCAGATGTCCAAGTAGGTGAACGTCTGTTCCGCACCGTTCCAGTGGAGGTAGCGGTCCACCACTTTGTGGGCGGCCACGATCCAGTTGGCCTCCTGGGTGGCGTTCTGGGGGCCCTTGAAGTCGTGATGGCGGCCGGCGTTCTGCACCTCACCGCCCAGGCGGAGGAAGGGCTCGAAGCCACCGGAGACCCAGGACGCGAACAGTTCGTCGCTGGGGCCCCAGTTGTAGTTGGCCTCGTCCTGGGGGTCGCAGCCTTCCCAGGAGGGGTAGGTAGGCCCGCCGCAGTTGAAGATGCCCTCGATGTCCATGCGGTCGTCGAAGTAGTCGTTGTTGCGGATGGTGGTGACGCCGATGTCGCGGAGATGGTCGCTCAAGTCACGGATGGGTGACTCCTGGGGCTGGATGGGGCCGGAGATGACGCCCAGGAGGGCCCGCACCTGGGGCTGGGCCTCGTGTACGCCGCCGATGGGGATGACGACGGCGGAGGAGGTCGAGACGGGTTCGGCGGTGGGCACGGGCGCGTTCGGCGAGACGACCAGGAGTTGCACGGTGTAGGCTCCAATTTCGACGGCGGAGGATGCCAGGGTGAAGGTCTGGACTGTGTCGGCGTCGTCGTTGACCTGGTACAGGGTGCCTCCCAGGCCTAAGTCGCCCCCGGCGTAGGTCGCCTGCCACGAGGCGGGGGTATCGGTGGGGTTGACGACCAGGAGAGCGATCTCGCCGCGGTCGTCCTGACCGGCCAGTACCCAGAGCCGGTCGTCCTCGTGGATGACGCTCAGCCGCTGCGGGTGGGCGGCCATCCGCGCCCAGAGGGAGAAGGCCAGGGCGGGGTGCTTGGGGCGTCCGTCGGCGTAGAAGATACCGTAGAAAGCGGGCACGTCAATGCTGGTGTCGGTGCCCCGGAAGATGGTCGAGACATCCACGCCCTCCTCTTGCAGGACGATCCAGGCCGCGCTGAGCAGGGATGCCCCCTTGCCTTTGGCCCGCAGCGAGACGTCGCTGATCCTCATCTCCCCGGTCTCGGAGGCGGTGTTCCACTCGGTGATGTGGCTTTCGGCGTCGGCGTAGCCGTGCGCGTTCAACTGCTCCCGATAGAAGCGGGCCGCCAGCCGGTAGTCCTCAGGGTCGCAAGAGTAGAGGTGCCAGGAGAGGAAGTCCAGCGGCACGTCGTGGTCTTGCATGTAGGCCAGGAAGTTTTCGGTGTACTGCTGTCCCTGGGGGAGCATCACTGCGCCCTGGGTGAGGGCGGGGCCGCCCACTTTCAGGTCGGGGAACTCGGCCTTGACGGCCTGGGCGGTCTGGGCGAAAAGGTCGAAGAAGGCCTCCGGCGTGGAGTCCCAGAACTGCTTGGAGTTGGGCTCGTTCCAGATCTCCACGTAGCGCAAGGGGATACCGGCCTCGGCGGCCATCTGGCGGTAGTGGCGCACGACTTCGACGGCGGCCTGGATCCAGTTCTGGGGGTTGGTCGGGGCGCGTTGTTCCAGGCCGGGGGTGTTCCAGGAATCGCCCAGGCGCAAGTAAGGCTCGAAGCCGCCGTCCAGGATGGCCTGGAAGACGTGGTCGCTCCGCTCGAAGTGGTAGGAGGCCGGGTCGGTCGGGTCGGCGTCCTGGTCGGGGTAGATGGTGCTCATGTCGAGGGGGCCGGAGTAGCCGTGAGTGCGAATCATCGTCACGCCGATTTCCTGGTACTGGGTGGTCACGTCGGCGTTGTTGGGGTCGGTGCCGCCGGGGACGGGGCCGACGTTGACGCCCAGGAGGGGGCGGATGCTCCCGCCGGTCGGCGCGCCAAGCGGGCCGCCATGTTGCTCCGATCGACGTCGGACGTTCAACGTCCTGACGTCCGATTCCGCTTGTTTCTCCATTGGCTCACGGCGGCAATCTCCGTACAATCAGCCGGACCCAGCCGACCGGCTCGTTGCCTTCACCCCCGAGAGGCCGTAGAATTTGGGG
>JALWUZ010000029.1 GCA_027079895.1 Anaerolineae bacterium | reverse complement strand
CCACCACGCCGCCGTTCATCCACGATATGCAGGGGCGGGCGGAGTGGTCGAACCGGCTCTACTTCCAGATGGGCAATCTGATCGAGGACGCGGCCAACTGGCTGGGCATGCTCCACGCCGTCGCCATTTCGCCGCAGGTCAGCCCCCCGGCCTCCTTCCCGGCCCTCAGCCCTCTGGAACAGCGTCTGGTGCGCTACGCCCTGGAGGAACTGGAAGGGTTCTTCACCATCAAATCCCTCCACCAAGCCTTCCAGGGGGAGATCTCCCGCGCCCGGCTCCAGGCCCTCGCCCAGGCGTGGGAGGCGCGGGAACTGCTCACCAGCCGTCCGCGCCGCGTGACCTACGCCCTGCGCGTGCTGGCGACCGGCGACGAGTGACACCCCCATCCCCCTACACAACGAGGTGACAAGATGCCGATCTCTCCCCCACCGATGTTGAGCGTCGAAGAGGCTTTGGAGCGGGTGCTGTCCGTCATCCGTCCGCTGCCGCCGGAACGGACGCCGTTGTTGGACGCGCTGGGCCGCGTCCTGGCCGAGGATGTCGCCGCCGCGGAAGACCTCCCCCCCTACGCCAACTCCGCGATGGACGGGTACGCCGTGCAGGCCGCCGACACCGTCGGCGCGTCCCGTGACCGTCCGGCGCGGCTGCGCGTAGTCGGTATGGTGGCCGCCGGGCACGTCCCGGACGCGGAGGTCGCGCCCGGTACCGCCGTGCGCATTATGACCGGTGCGCCGCTGCCGCCGGGGGCCGACGCCGTCGTCCCCGTCGAGGAGACTGAAACGAGCGGCGACTGGGTGGACATCCTGACGGAGGCCCCAACGGGGCAGTACGTCCGGCCGGCGGGGGAGGACGTGACGGCGGGGGAGGTGGTGCTGCGCCGAGGCCAGGTCATCCGTCCCCAGGAGGTCGGCATGCTGGCGGCCCTGGGACGGCGGGAGGTGGCCGTCGTGCGCCGTCCGCGCGTGGCGATCCTCGCCACCGGAGACGAGGTGGTAGAAATAGACGCCCCGCTCGCCCCCGGCAAGATCCGCAACGCCAACAGTTACTCCAACGCCGCCCAGGTGCTCCGCTACGGCGGGCAGCCGGTCATGCTGGGCATCGCCGGCGACCGGGTGGAGGATTTGAGCGCGAAAATCGAACTCGGCCTGTCGCGCGGGGTGGACCTGTTCCTCACCTCCGGCGGGGTCTCGGTGGGGGACTTCGACCTGGTTAAAAAGGTGCTGGCCGCGTCCGGCGAGATGCACTTCTGGCGGGTGCGGATGAAGCCGGGCAAGCCGCTGGCCTTCGGTCACATCGGCGGCGTGCCCTTCCTGGGACTGCCGGGCAATCCGGTCTCGGTGATGGTCTCCTTCGAGACATTCGCCCGCCCGGCCATCCTCAAGATGAGCGGCCACACCGCCTGGGAGCGTCCGACCGTCCGCGCCCGCCTCCTGGACGCCATCCCCCGCAAGGACGGACGGCGACACTACCTGCGCGTCCGCGTCGCCGCGCGGAACGGGGAGTACGTCGCCCGTCTCACCGGCGGGCAGGGGTCGGGGATGCTCAGTTCGCTGGTCAAGGCGAACGGCCTGGCGGTCATCCCGGAGGAGTGGGCCCAGGTCCCGGCCGGCGCGGAGGTGTCGGTCATCCTGCTCGACGAGGGCCTGTAGGGGTCACTCCGGGCCCGACGGGATGCAGATCAGCCCCCGGCTCACGGCCTGAGCGGCCGCCTGCGCCCGGTTCCGCGCCCCCAGTTTGGCGAGGATGCTCCGTAGGTGATTCTTGACGGTGTTGCGGGCGATGCCCAAGTCCTCGGCGATCTCCTGGTTCGAGTAGCCGTGGACGACGAGGGCCAGCACCTCGCACTCGCGGGATGAGAGGACGGCGTAGGCCGCCGGTTGCGCCGCCGGGCGGCTCTGCTGTGCCAGTTGGTGGAGCAGTTTGCCCGTCATCCCGCGCGAAATCGGCGCCTCCCCTGCTGCCAGCCCCCGGAGTTGCTGGAAAAGGGCCTCCGGCATGATGTCCTTCAGCAGATACCCGTCGGCCCCGTAGCGCACGGCGGCGACCAGGTCTTGCTCGTCGTCGGAGACGGTCAGCATGACCACCCGCACCTCCGGCATTTTCGCCTTGATGCGCCGGGTGGCCTCCAACCCGTCGCAATTGGGCATGCGGATGTCCATCAGCACCAGGTCGGGGTGCAGGGCCTCCGCCTGCCGGACGGCCTCCCACCCGTCCGTCGCCTCCCCGACGACCTCGAAATCGGGCTGAGCGTCCAACAGGCGGGCCAATCCCTTGCGAAACAGCAGATGGTCATCAGCCAGTAAGACGCGCACCGCTACCACCTCACTATCAGGGTCAGACGGCCTCCCAGTCGTGCCCGGCGCGGAGCAGGATTTGGAAGGCGCGTCCGGTCAGCACCGGGCGGAGGACGGCGTTGGGCGGCGGCGGCCCGTTCAGGGTGACGGCGACGCCGGGATGAGCGGCGGCCTCCGCCAGCGGCCACTCGTCGCGGGCGAAGAACTCCCCCAGCGCGGGACGGGCCACGCGGAGCATCCCGAACAGGTCGCGCGGGGATGGCTCGCCGCGCAGCCGGGTAATCAGGGTGACAATGGCGAGCCGGTCCGGCATGCCGGGCCCGCCCAGGCGCGGCGGGGTCAGAATCACCATCAGCGGGACAGGCCGTTTCCGGTCGGGCGGGAGGTGCAGTTCGGCGACGACGCGCCACTCGTCGAGCAAGTAGGTGCGCGGCGGCCGCTCCAACCGCACCGCCACCCCCAACTC
>JALWUZ010000028.1 GCA_027079895.1 Anaerolineae bacterium | reverse complement strand
CGGTCAGGATGGCGGTGTAGGTGCCGCTGATGACGTAGGAGTGGTAGGCCGGAGTACCGCTGCCGGTCTGCCCGTCGCCGAAGTCCCAGGCGAAGGTGGGCGCGGTGGCGTAGTTCGGGCTGTAGGTGGCGGTGAACGTCACCACGTCGCCGGTGGAGGGCGCGGCCGGCTGGCGGCTGATGAGCACTCCCGCCAGCGGTTCGCAGCCGTGGGCCAGTTCGACGCGCCGGTCGGCGGGCTGCGGGTCGGCCCCGTCCACCCACAGGCTCTCGGTGATGACGCCGCCGTCCCAGTCGCCGCCCGACACGGAGAAGGTCTTGGTCAGGACGTGCCAACTGCCGGCCAGGCCGGAGTCCACTTCCCAGGTGATGAGCCGCCCGCTCTGGACGACGGAGCCATCGGTCGCCGTCTGGCCGGTCAGCACGAGGAAGTCCGGCCAGTTCTCGTGCAGCGTGAAGGAGACCGCGCCGCTGTAGGTGATCCAGACCCGGTCGGAGACCGCCAGCAGATCGCCGGAGGTGAGGGTGACGGGGCTGGTGGATTGGAGCAGGCCGTTGAGGCGCACCTCTTTCTCCCACAGCGGTTGCGGCGGCGGATTGACGGTCAGATGGACGGCGACGGTGTCCGACGAGGGGCAGCCGTTCTCCACCAGCAGGGTAACGGTGTACTCCCCGGCGTCGTAGACGTGCGTCACCACGTCCAGCCACACGCCGCTCTGCAACGGGCTGCCATCCCCCAGGTCCCAGGTGAAGGTGATGGGCCCGTCGCCCTGGGCGATGAGGGCGGTGAAGGCGACGCCATCGCCGGCGGTGGGGGTGACGGGGGTATGCACCAGGTCGGAGATGCGGACCGGGATGCAGCCGGTCTGCACCTCCAGGGTGACGGGGACAGTCGCCAGCGGCTCGTCGGGGTCGTTGCTGTGGATGTCGAGCGCGGCGGTGTAGACGCCCGCCGCCAAGCCGGTGGAGTCGAACCGCACCGCGACCGGGGCACTGCCGCCCGGTGCGACCGAGCCGCCGGTCGGCGACTCGTCCAGCCAAGCGACGGGCGTCCCCTCCGTCAGGGTCCAGTCCAGGTCGCCGTCGCCGGTGTTCTCGACGAGCAGGGTCTGGGTGAAGGCGTCGTCGGGGTTGAGGAGGGTCGTCAGGGCCGGCGGGGTGAGGACGATGTTCGGCACGGCGTGGTGCAGTTCCACCAGCCGGGTCTCCGGCGGGAGGTAGTCCACCGCCAGCGTCTCGGTGACGACGTCTATGTCCCACGTGCCGGTGAGGACGGTGTAGGTCTTGGTCAGGATGTGCCAGGTGGCCGGGACGCCGTCCACTTGCCAGACGAGGAAGTCGTCGCCGACGGACGTGCCGCCGGAGGTGGAGATGAAGCCGGTCAGGCTGATGGAACTGCTCCAGGTTTCGGTGAGGGTGAAGGCGACGGGGAGCGGGTAGGTGATCAGCACGGCGTCCACGATCTGAACTTGGTCGCCGGCCTCCACGTCGGTGGCCGACTGGCCGTTGACCGTGACGCTCTTCTCCCAGGCGTACTCCGGCAACGGGACGGTGAACACATGCGTGGCGGTGAGGGGGAGGCCGTTGTAGTCCGCTACGGCGGTGTTGGTGACGCGCTCGCCGAGGTCGGCGGTGACGGTGACGTTGAAGGTGACGGTGACGACGGACGGCAGCGGCTCACCTTCCAGGCGGAAGGCGAAGTCCTGGGTCGGCAGTGCCCAGGTAGCGGCATCCCGCACCGAAGTCCAGGTGGACGGGTAGCCAAAGCCTTCCAGCGGGTTGACGACCTGGGCGTCGTAGCCGTTGGAGGTGTCGGAGACGTGCCGGCCGTACTGCCCGCCGGCAGAGAAGGCCATCCGGGGGTAGAAGAGCAGCCACCAGTGGCCCGGCGGCAAAGCCAGGGGGTAGTCCAGCGTCAGGGTGACGTTGGTATTGTTCCCCCCGAAGCCGGGCCCCAGGGTGATGTGGGTATCGGTGGGAGGCAGCGACAGGCTCCAGGCGGGGAGGTCGCCCCGGTCGTAGGGGTCTCCCGCCGGAACGCCGCCGGCGTCGGCGTAGATCTGCCATTCGAGCGACAGGGAGCGCGTCAGCGAGTCGCCGCCGTTCCAGGTGTTGCCGGGGACGAAGATGGTGTCTATGTCCCAGCGTGTGGAGTTGACGAAGTCGTCGGCGATGAACATGTCGTACTTGTCGAGAGTGGTAGTGAGGAAGTCCTGGGAGAGGTAGGCATTGATGTCGGCGGGAGTCGTCGGCTGGTCCCAGAGGACGGAGCCGGTGATCGCGTTGGCCGCCGCCGGACGGACGCGGACTTTGGCGGCGCCCGCCGGGGAGACGGCGGTCGGCTCCCCCTGACGCGCCGTCGGCGCGGGGGCGGCCGGGTGCGCCGGAGCGTGGGACGCGGATTTGGTGGTGCCGGAGAACGGGGACTCTTTGCTCCAGTAGATGGCGTTGGTGGCCGCCTCGTACCAGGCGACGCCATAGGTGTAGGTCAGGCCGCCGGCGTAGGCGACCCCCGGCGGCAGGGTGTCGGTCAGGCGCGGCGAGCCTCGGAGGCCGTCCGCTGTCTCGAGGACGATGGTGTAGGGGACGACCGCGCCGACGATGGGCGCGTGGGGGCCGTCTTTGGCCAGCGCGGGCGGCGTCAGGATGGAGGTGCGGGAGTAGGGGGACATGTCGTCCGGTTCCAGCCACTCGACGAGGGCGATTGGGAGGTCGTCGCTGATGGTAAACGTCTGTGCCAGTTGCTCACGGCCGCCGGGGAACAGGGTAACGCCCCAGTCGATGCCGGTGGAACGGGTGACGGCGGCGCCGGTGGTGTGGGAGGTGTCGCCCGGCAGCAGCGGCGAGCCGTCCCAGTCGGTGCTCAGGTGGATGAAGAGCGGTAAGGTGCCGCTGTACTCCAGGGTGTCCACCACGTCGAGTTGGTCGCCGGGGACGGCGGTGAAGGGGCCATCCTCTGGTGCGCCGATGTAGACGCCGTTGAGGTAGAGCGATTTGGTCCAGGTGACGACCGGCGGGGTGTGGACGTGGAACTCGTGGCTGGCGGCCAGCGCGGAGGGGATGAGCATTTCCAGCCCGTCCTGCCAGATTTCGACGCAGTCGGTGATGCCGTCCGTGTCCTGGTCCACGCCGTTGAGGTTCCCGATGCAGAAGCCGCTGAAGATGGCCCGGTCGTCATCCCGAATGACCAGGGCGGTCTCCCCGCTCGTCTGGGTAGCGGTGTAACCGGCCAGGGCACGGGCGTTGGAGAGTGTAGTGAACCGGTCGCCGTCGTCACCGTAGTTGTCGGTGAAGGTGAGCGGGTCGCCCGGCCAGCCGTCCACCGCCGGATGGGTGGGCTGCCAACGGTAGACCGGCGGGGCTGTGGTGACGTCGGCGGTGTACGAGATGCCGATGGCCGCCCACAGGGTGTGGGTGGGGAAGGCGTCCATATCGAAGGTGTTGATCATCGCCCGTCCGCCGTCGGCCAGAAAGTCCTCCAAAGCATCGAAGAGGCTGGCATGCGGGTAATTGTTTTCGTTGCCCACGACGGCGAGGTCGTACAGGCCGCTTCTCAGGGCAGCCTCACAGCCATCCCAGTCGCTGTAGTACATGTCGTAGGACTGTCCCAAAGATCGGAGGGCGCGTTCGATGCACGTGTCGGGAGGGCTGGAAATGGCGGTATCGGCGCAGGCCAGGATGTGAGGGTGGGCGAAGTCGGCGGCAGAGGGTGCGTTCGAGGCCGCGGAGCCGCCCGCCAGGTAGCGGTAGGAGAGCGGTCGGACGGTCTCGACGGCGCCGCTGTTGGTGCGCACCTGGCGGCGCGGGCCGAACTGCCAGTTCAATGTCAAGCCGGTGCTCTCAGGCGGTTTCAGCGGCGCGGCGGGGGAGCCACCGGCGACGCTGTAACGGGCCAAAGCGGTGTTGCGCACGACGGTGGAGACGGGGGCGGTGGCGGTGAAGTCGAACGTGATGGTGACGCTCTCGTAGGCGGCGACCGCGCCCTCCCAGTAGACGGCCGCGTCGCCGCTATCGTAGCGGCAGGTGCCGCCGTCGCAAGAGAGGCCGCCGGCGTAGTCCACGCCGGAGGGAAGCGGGTCGGTCAAGGCGATGGTCGCCGTCGGCTCGCCGGAGTTGTAGAGACGGAGGGCGTAGGTGCCCCGGTCGCCCGGATAGACCCAGGACGGGCCGCTCTTGTTCAATTCCAGCCTCTGGTCGCAGGCGGGGCAGGTCTGGGCCAGTGCTTCGTGGGGCGGCGGGGTGATGGCTCCCGAGCCTACGGAGCCGCCAAAGACCCACAGCCGGTCGTACATGCTCACACCCGCCAACCCCGCCGACGCGGTGTTCAGTTCCTGCTCCAGGGGGCCGCTCCAGGTGTCGGAATCTATGTCGTATCGGTAGACGGCGGAGTTGTAGTCGCTACCCCAATAGCCGCTGGGGTCGCCGCCGATGAGGTAGATGGCGCGTTCGTCCGGGGCGCAGACCATAGCGGGCGACATCTTGCCGGCGTCAGCGGGGATTGCGGTGAGGGTGATCCACTGAGAACCGGAGATCTGGGTGGCGTCCAGGCGGTAGAAGTCGCTGTAGCCGCGATAGTCGCCGCCGACGAAGATGTATCCCAGGCAACCCACACCGCCCCCCAGTATCATTCCGTCGGGGGTGGAGCCGCGCGGGCGGTCTTGCAGGCGCGTCCAGGTGTTGGAGGCCGGATTGTATTCCCAGGTCTCCAACGTGGAACTCAAGAATGAACCGGCGGCTGATCCGCCGACCTGGAAGTGACATTCGCCGCTGCCGGTGTGGCAGGTGCCCTTGCCGCCGGCCGCGCCGCCGCGCCCGCCGGAGGCGGGGATGTCCGCCGGGGTGGTATCGTCCCAGGTGTTGCTGGCCGGGTCGTAGACTTGGGTATCGGTGACGCCGGTGAAGGAGGTGTCCCGGTATCCGCCCGACAGGTATAGTTTGCCGTCAATCCAACTGGCCACCGCCCCGAAGACGGGCAGCGGCATAGTCGCCATCTGGGTCCAGGTCATCGTGCCGGGGTCGTACATCTGAAGGGCGTCAAGCATATCCCTGTTCTCGTCCAGGCCGCCGGCGTAGTAGGCCACTTCTCCGGCCGCCAGGGTGGAGGTGCCGACCACACCGGCATGCCAGTAGGCCGGATGGGTGTCTGTGGGGACGGTGGCGATGGGCTGCACCTGCCAGCCGGCCGGGTCGAGGGTCAGGGGCTGTCTCTCGATCACCGCCGTGGAGGAGTAGACGGGATAGTGTGACAGGGAGGCGGTGACGGTGACGAAGGCGGGTTCGCCGACCGGGGCGTCCTCGTCGAGTCTGAGCACCACGTCGAAGGACTGGATGCCGCCGGCGGGGACTTCCTCCAAAGTGGCGGGGATCTCCATCACGGTGACGTAGGGGGAGACGGCGTAGGTGATGACAACTGTATCGGTCAGGCCGGAGTGGTTGACGAAATACAGCGTGTAGGGATGCGGGGTGCAGGGGCAGCCGCCGTCTTGGGTGTACTCCGGTCGCAGGACGACGGCGTCGGAGTAGGGCTGGCAGGTGTACAGCAGCACGTTGTCTATGGCGTAACCATCGCTGGGGATAGGGTAGTTGTCGTAGAACTGGAACTTAATCCGAAATTGATCGTTGAGGGTCAGGCCGTTGTCCGCCGCCTCGCCGGAGATGTCCACGACATCGTTGCGGAAGTCCAACGGGCCGTTGTTGAAGGAGAGCACTTCGTACCAAGCGGAGCCGTCGTCGCTGATGAAGACTCCATCCTGGGGGTGGTCCTCGTCGTAGAAGCCACGCCACCAGAAATCGAGCGCGACGTTGGGCATGTCAGACAGGTCTTGTTGCAGGACGAGGGAGGCCAAAGAGAAGGTCAAGTTGGGGCCTGAATCGTCCAGCAGGACGCTGTAGTTTCCGGCGTAGGGGTAGGTGTCGCTGACCGTCACGCGGCCCTCGTTGGTGGTGGAGATGCTCCAGGCGGAACCCAGTGTGCCGCTCTCGAAGCCATCGGAGAAAATGGGTATCTTTTCGTAACCGAGGATGTCGCACGAGGCCAGGATGGGGTCGAGGGTGAAGTCCGCCGCTGTGTCGCCGGTCAACTGGCTGACGGTGTAGATGCCGGTGTAGTAGCCGGGGGACTCGACGATGAAGGTGTAGGTGATGAAGGCCGGCAGGGTGACGCTGTAGTAGCCGGTGAGGGAGTCGCTCGTGGCCTCGTTCTCCGGCGGCGGGGGGTTGAAGGGGTCGCCGAGGATGGTGATGGAGGCATAAAGCGGGTAGCCGGTGTTGGAGTCGGCGACGGTGCCTGAGACGTGCCAGCGGTCGGCCGGGGAGAGGGGAATGTTGCTCTGGGTCCAGTCCTGGACGGTGCTCGCGACGACGGTCGGCTGGTAGCCGTAGGCAGCGGCGTTGATCTGGTAGTCGCCAGGGGTAACGTACAATTCGTAAGAGCCGCCGGGGCCGCTGTCGCCGAAGTAGAGCGTGCCGGTGGGCTGGAGCGTCGCCACCAGGCGGGCGTTCTCTATGCCGCGCTGGGTGTCGGCGTCGTAGACGATGCCCTGGATTCCGGTGGTAAGGAATGGCTCGGTGTCCAGGTAGACGGCGGGGTCGCCGCGTCGGTCGTCCGCCCACTGGATGTAGAAACGTCCGTTGCCGGCAACGCTGGTGTCGTAGTCGCCGTGGTAGCAGGCGGCCAGGCCGGGGTCGAGCACCACCGGCGAGGAGACATCGCTGACGCGCTCGTTGGGCTCGAACGAGGCCCCGTTGTCATACGAGACCGCCTTGTAGTAGTCGTAGAGGTAGTTGTCGGTCGTGTCCAGCCGACGGTCGTACCAGAAGGCGGCGACGGTGCCGTTGTCGGCGACGGCGAGGGCAGGGAAGAACTGGTCGGTCTGGGTGCCGTCATCGTTGAGTTGGATTTCGGAATCCCACGTCAGGCCGGAGCGACGGCGGTAGTAGACGTTGACGGAGTCGCCGCCCGGGCCGTCGGGGTCGTAGGAGTAGACGACGTGCAGGTTGCCGTCGGCGTCCACCGCTAGTTGCGGCGCGGGCAGGTAGCGGATGTACCCATTGAGGGCGTCGGTGCCGCAGGCGGTGGTGGCGGTGATCTGCTTGGGGTTGCCCTGGTTGCTCATCGGGTTGGTGAGGGGCACGATCAGGCCGCCGCCGCCGGAGCCGACGCGGACGATCTCGATGTCTATGGTGTCGGGGGAGATGTCGTAATGCACCCAGCCGACGTACAGGTCGCCGGTGGTGGGGTCCACGGCAGGCCACGCCCCCTGTACGCTGCTGTGTCCGCTGATGTCGCGGGGCGCGGACCAATTTTGTCCACCGTCGGCGGAGTAGGTGAGGTAGATGTGCCCGTCGGCGAAGTTGGTCCAGACGACGTAGAGGTAGCCGTAGTAGGGGCTGGTGGGATCGTTGTTGACCGCCAGCATTTCCTTGTCGTCGCTACCCCCGACGTGGACCATCCCGACGAAGGTGGCCGATGTGCAGCCGGAGCCCAGGTCCCACAGTCCTATGCCATTGCTGAGGAGCGAGGCGTGGTAGAAGTGTCCATCCTTGCGCCGCCAGACGGTAGCGGGGTCGCCCCAGGAGTTGGGGTCAATCGAGCCGTGGTCGTGCCACGTCGCACCGTCGTCGTCGGAGTGGGCGAAGCCGGTGAACCCCGCGCCCAGTTGGAAGCCGGTGTAGGAGTTGTTGTAGGCGGAGCAGAGGACGCCGGTATCCTCGTTGCGGGCGAGGGCGGTCTCGTTCTGGGAGAAGTTCACTTCAGACGGCTCGCCGTCCGGGTCGCTGACGAGCACGTCGTCGCCCAGCACGGACGGGAGGGAAGGGGCCTTGGGCCCGCCGGTGGAGCGGACTCGGCCCAGTTCGCCAGCGCGTCCACAGAGGACGAGCAGTTTGGTCTCGAAGGCAGCGGACATCAGGCGGCGTTTAGCGGGGTCGTCAAGAAGGGAACACTCCGGGGGAGGCTCGGACGGGGAGGTGGTGTGAGTAGAGACGCGGAGCGGCGGCTGGTCGGGCTCCGGCATTCCCTGGTCGAAGGGTTTTGTCGCGCCCGCCGGGTGTGACGCAGAGGGGGAAGCCCAGGGGGGCAGGAGGCTCGACGAAGCGTGTGTCATCCCGCCGGATGGTCGGCTCTGAACGGCTCCGACGGGGGCGATGAAGAGTGCCAGGGGCATCGTGAGGGCGACGAAGAAGCTGAGGGAGCGAAAAAGTGTCAATCTGAGTTTCATGGCAGTTCTCCTTTCCGGTGTAGCGGTTCGGGTCGCAGCCAGACCACACAAGGAACGAAAACGCCCGCGCACACACAAGCCGCGGGCGCGGGCTGGCCGTCGGGGTGACACCCAGCGGGCGAGGTCATTCTTCTTCGGAGATGACGCTCACAACGGCCTCTTCTCCTGCCTCCTCGGCGGCGACCTCCTCCGTGCCCGCCGGGGCGACGTGGACGATCATCTCGTCCGGGCTGGTGAGCACGTCCATCCCGGCCGGAATCGCCAGGTCGCGCACGTAGATCGTCTGCCCGACTTCGGCCAGGTCGGAGACATCCACCTCGATGGCGTCCACCAGGCTGCCCGGCAGACATTCTACCTCAACGACCGAGGCGCCCTGGAGCAGCATCCCCCGACTTTCTTTGACCACCGGGGATTCGCCGACCAGAACCAACGGCACTTCGGCGGTCAGCCGCCGGGTCATATCCACCCGGTAGAAGTCCACGTGCAACGGGTCGCGCCGGATGGGGTCGTACTGCACATCCCGCACGAGCACCGGCCAGGAGATCTCTTCCTCAGGGATGGTGAGGTTGATGATCTGACTGCCGCCGGTGTGGGAGAGCAGGCTTTGGAGGTTGCGGGCCTCGAATTGCAACGGGACGGGGTCAAAGCCGGGGCCGTACATCACCGCCGGGACCCATCCCTCACGGCGCAGTTGCCGCACTTTCTTGCCCATCGCCGTGCGCCGGGTGGCGATTAGTTCTACCAGTTCTGCTTGTTGACTCATACTTGCCTCCTCGTATAATAAGTCTCCGTTTGACATGGTGGGGCATCTCAGGGATACTACCCCTGCATCCGGTAGGGATAGGTGGGCAGTTCTGGGCCTCCTTGTTGCACCGGAAGGTGACTTCTAAGAGCCTGTTTGAAAATTGCTTGCAGCAGTGGTTTGCCTTACAATCCCGTTCGAATCCCGAGAGCAGGAGGTGGGCTATGCAACGCAAGCAATACGGCAGTGATCTCAGCGACCGGGAATGGGAA
>JALWUZ010000027.1 GCA_027079895.1 Anaerolineae bacterium | reverse complement strand
ACCGGTGCTCGCCATCGCCAAGACGGTGGCGACGGCCAGCGACCCGGTGCGCCTGGGCGACCCCGTCACCTACACCGTCACCGTCGCCAACTACGGCGGCTCGGACGCGGTGGGCGTCGTCGTCACCGATACGCTGCCGATGGGAGTGAACGGCACGGGCATCAACGCGACCGTCACCGTCACGGCCGGCGGGCAGGTGGAGTTCGTCATCCACGCCACCGTCACCACCGACACCGCCTACTACGGGCGGACGATCACCAACACCGCCCACTTCGCCCACAGCAGCGGCAGCGGCTCCGACGCGGCGGCCTTCACCATCCGGGTGCCGCAGCAACCGGTGCTCGCCATCGCCAAGACGGTGGCGACGGCCAGCGACCCGGTGCGCCTGGGCGACCCCGTCACCTACACCGTCACCGTCGCCAACTACGGCGGTTCGGACGCGGTGGGCGTCGTCGTCACCGACACGCTACCGCTGGGGGTGATCGGCACAGGCATCAGCGCGACCGTCACCGTCACGGCCGGCGAGCAGGTGGAGTTCGTCATCCACGCCACCGTCACCACCGACACTGCCTACTACGGGCAGACGATCGTCAACACCGCCTACTTCGCCCACAGCAGCGGCAGCGGTTCCGACGCGGCGGCCTTCACCGTCATGAGCCCCTACCGCCTGTTCATGCCTATCGTCGCCCGCAACTGGTAAGGTAGACGACCGACAGCATAACGAAGAGCCGGGCCCCGGTGTGGGGCCCGGCTCTTTGCTGTTCTCTGCTTGCTCTGCTTCACCGGCGACGGATAAATCCGCCGCCTGGGTTTAGGCCTTGTGCCCAGGCAACGGATTCATCCGTTGCCGCCGCCAGGCGACGGATAAATCCGCCGCCTGGGTTTGGGTCTCACGCCCAGGCAACGGATTCATCCGTTGCCGCCAGCCAGGCGACGGATAAATCCGCCGCCTCCTGGGAACGCGAGCGTCGCGCTCGCACCTCACCCTCCCACCGCCTCGCGGTACACCGCCACCGTCTCCCGAACGGTTCGCTCCCACGAAAACCGCGCCGCCTGCTCCACCGCCCGGCGGCTCAACTCCGCCCGGAAAGCGTCATCAATCGCCAACTGAATCACCGCCCCGGCCATCCCCTCGGCGTCGTCCGGCGGGAGCAGCACCCCGGCCTCCCCCACGATCTCCGGCAGCGAAGCCGCCTCACTGCCGACGACCGGCGTCCCGCAGGCCAACGCCTCCAGCACCGGCAGCCCGAACCCCTCGTACAGGCTGGGGAACAGGAACGACCGCGCCCCGCGGTACAGGGCCGGCTTCTCCTCCTCGGCGACGAAACCGATGCACTCGACGAACTGCTCCACCCCCAACTCCCGCGCCAACCGGCGCGGGTCCGGCGTGAACGGCGTATCCCGCTCCGGCAGCCGACCGGCGATGACCAGCGGGCACTCGTCGCCGATGGCCGGCCCGGCCCAGCGGTAGACGGCCAGGGCGACGGCCAGGTTCTTGCGCACGTCGAACCCGCCCAGGTAGAGCGTGTAGTCGCCCGCTCGCCGCCGACCGGCGGGCGTGAACCGCTCATCCGCCGCCAGGTAGACCACCCGCACCCGCTCCTCCGCCACCCCCAGGTGGGCCACGATGTCCCGCCGCGACGCCTCCGAATCCGTCACCACCAGCGCGGCCTCCGCCGCCGTCGCGCTGACGAGGGACGTGTACAGGCGCACCAGCGGGCCGCCCCGGTACTCCCGCAGCACCAGGGGGATGATGTCGTGGATAGTGACGACAGTCGGGCAGCGAGGGGCGGCTGGCGGGGCCCAGTAAGGCACGTGGGCCACGTCCGCCCCCAAGACCGCGCACTGACGGGGAAAAAGCACCTGCTCGAACCAGACCTTCCCCAGGTTCCCACCGCCCGTCGGCGGCAGGACGAGGAGGACGTCAACCTCCCCCGCCGCTCGCAGCCCCTCCACCAGACGGCGGGTATACTGCCCGCTGCCGGTCGTCGGGGAATCCCAAAACCAGCCGTTGATGGCGACCCGAAGCCGATTTGACATTTGCCGATAACGTGGTATAGTCCTGTTCCGTAGGACGCGGTAAGTTCAGGTTGCGATGTATATCCCGCCCGGGCTTGCGAGGCCTGGGCGGTTTCTGTGTCAGACCTGCTCACCCCGTCCGGTTAGTCCAATTTTTTGTAACAAGCAGCAAAAAGGAGTACCAAAGGAATGAACGAGAAAGAGACCGGCATTGTCAAGTGGTTCAGCAACGCCAAGGGGTACGGATTCATCTCGCGGGACCAGGGGGAGGACGTTTTCGTCCACTTCTCGGCCATCGTGGGCACCGGCTTCCGTACTCTGGAGGAAGGCCAGCGCGTCGAGTTCAACGTTGAGCAAGGGCCGAAGGGCTTACAGGCTACCAACGTCGTCCCGCTGTAGAAGGCTTCACAGGCCTTTGTGAGCAAAGAGCCCTGGCCTCTGATGAGGCCAGGGCTCTTTCGTTTGGGACTACAGCCCGCCCTCGTGCGCGTCCGTCGCATGCACGATTGGAGACTCCACCACCGGCCCCTCCCCGCTGACGATGCCGGCGAACGCCCCCAGCGGCACCTCGATGAACAGCGGTCGCCGCGTGTTCTCCGTCACCTGTGAAAGCGGCACCCCCTCCTCGCGGAACAACCGTTTGATCAAATTGGTGCAAGTCTTGCCGCCGCAAGCCCCCATCCCGGCCCTGGTCGCCGCTTTGATGTGATTCATATCCCGCACACCGGCGCGAATCAGGGCTCGAATCTCCCCTGCCGTGACCCGCTCACAGCGGCAGACAATCTCGTCGTCCGCCATCCGCACGACCGGTTCCGGCAACGGCTCCGTCACCGCCGGTTGCTGCACCCGGATACCGGCCACCCGTTTGGCGATGGAGCGGTGGACACGCACCCGCACGAGCAACGCCCGGTCGGAGAACTTGGGCGAGCGCACCTTGACCACCTCCGCCTCGCCCAGCACCTCCCCCTCCGTGTCCAGCACCGTCACCAGGTCTCCCTCGTGGATGGAGTCCGCCGGGAACTCGTAGGCCAGCGTCACCAGCGGGTACTCCTGATTGCGGCGGTAGTCCACCAGGGAGATCGCCAGGCCGGGGCAGATGGCGACGCACCGCTCGCAGCCGATGCACCCCTCGCCGATGTACTCCGGCAGGCTGCGCAGATCCTCCCCCTCCATCACAATGCACCCTTGCGGGCAGACGGAGGTACAGGGGTTGCAGGGAATCTCCTGGGCGCAGTGGAGCACCGGGAGAACCCCCTCCTCGATCTCCGGGATGTCCTCGGTGACGACCGCGCCGGGGCGGGACTTGAGCACCTCGGCGGTGGTGTACCACTCCGTAGGAATCTCCCCCACGTCCCGGCCCAGGCTGCGGGCGATCTCCACCCCGCGAATGCGCCCGGTGAACATGGCCGCCGACGCCTCGGCGATCTCCTCGGCGTCCCCCGCCGCGTAGACCGGCAGGCCGAACTCCCGCGCCTTGTGGACGAACTCGTCCACCGGGTCCAGGCCGACGGCGACCAACACCGTATCGCAGGCGAAGGTCTTCTCCGTGCCGGGGATGGGACGCCAGCGGTCGTCAATCTGCGCGATGGTGACGGACTCCACCTCCGACTCCCCGTTCGCGCTGACGATGGTGTGGGAGGTGTAGATCGGCACCCCCAGCCGCACCAACTTATCCTTGTGGACCTTGTACCCGCCGCACTCCGGCAACGCCTCGCACAGACCGACGACCTGGATGCCGGCCTGGAGGGCGTGATACCCGGCGATCAACCCCACGTTCCCCCCGCCGACGATGAAGAGCCGCTCGGTGGGCCGCACCAGGTCGCGGTTGACCAGGGTCTGGAACGCGCCCGCGCCGTAGACGCCCGGCAGCGTGTTCCCCTTGAAGACCAGGGACTTCTCCCGCGCTCCGGAGGCCACCAGGAGGACGTGGGGCTGGACGACTACGTACTGTCCGGCCCGCAGGACGCCCACCTTCCGGTCGGAGTAGACGGCCAACGCCGTCGTGTTGAGCCAGATTTGGACGTTCTCGTAGGAACGCACCTCGTCTTCCAAGAGGCGGGCGATGTCGGTGCCGCGCGTCCCGGCGTGACAGGCGTCAATCGAGCCGAAGAACTTGTGAGTTTGGAGCACCAGTTTGCCGCCGGGCCGGTGCTTATCGTCCACGATGAGAGTGCGGACGCCGGCCTTCCCCAACTCGATGCCCGCCGAAAGCCCGGCCGGCCCCCCGCCGATGATGAGGCATTCCACCTCCACCGTCTCGATGGGGTGCAGAGTCGGCAGGTGCTCGACGTCGGGGAGCACCGGCTTGCCGTCCAGCGGCTCGACCCGCATGCCGGGGCGGACGGGGGTCATGCAGGCTTTGACGGGCAGGTCGTCGGCCATCACCATACACTGAGCGCACTGCCCGTTGGCGCAGAAAATCCCCTGGGGTGCGCCGTCTTTGGGGTGGTGGCCGAAGGTGCGGATGCCATTGGCGAACAGGGCGGCGGCGATCGTCTCCCCCTCCTGGGCCCGCAACTTCCGCCCCTGCCAGATGAACTCGAACCCCGGTCGTTCCTCTACCGGGAGGATCGGATGCTCTGCGATGCGGTAACTGGACATCGTCCCTCCTTTTGTCCCCTCCGCAGCCGCGAGGGGTTGGATGATGGATACGTGCGCGGGGGTAATTGTAGCACAAATCGCCCCGAAAGGCGAGATGTCGTATTCACTCAGGTAAAATGTTACCGTACCGCCCCGACGGAACGATACCGCGCCACCGCTGACCAGACCCGCCGGCAACGTCCATCGAATCAGAGGAAGATACAGAACCGCCCCCCTGCGACCCATCAACAGGGGGGCGGCCTGCGTTCACCTTATCCTTCAGCGCAACTAGGAGTTCCTCAGTACCAGCGGCAGGTAGATGTTGAACCCACTCGGCGACACCACGACGGTATGCTGCGCCGTCGCCGTGCTGCACGAGTTGGTCGCCGTCATCATCACCGTGTAACTCCCGTCGCCGGTGTAGACGTGCGTCACATACTGCCCGGACCCGGTGGCGCCGTCGCCGAAGGCCCAGGTGTAGATGATCGGCGTCGTGCCCGCGCTCACCGTGCCGCTGAACGACACCGTGTCGCCCACCTGCGGCGCCGACGGCCCGAAGGCGAAGTCCGCGCCGGTGATGGACGTGCAGCCGATCGTCGCCGTCGTGACATCCTGGGACGTCGCCGTGCCGGTGACCGCGCCCTGCGCCGTGACCGTCGCCACGTCCACCGTGCCATCGGCGGTTCCGGCGGGCACCGTGACCGTCACCCGCACCGTCGCCCAGCCGTTGGCGGCCAGGGAGACCGACTCCGGCGCGACCGCCACCGGCCACCCCTGGGACGATTGCACATTGAGGCTCACGTCCTGGGCGATGTTGGCGGTGTTCGTCACCCGGTGAGTGTAGACCGCCTCGGTGCCGGGGGCGGCCGTCTGAGCGGTGCCCGCGCTCAACGCCACCCCGCCGACAGTGCCGACCGTCGTCGTGTCTTCAGCGGTGGCGGTGCCGGTTGCTTGGCCGGTGGCGGTGATGACCGTCGTGTCCACGGCTCCGCTGAGAGCCCCGGCGGGCACCGTAACCGTCACCGTGACCACCGCCCAGCCGTCGTTGGCGGCCAGGGAGACCGACTGTGGCGTGACCGTCACCGGCCAGCCCTGCGAGGACTGCGCACTGAGACGCACCTCCTGGTCGGCGTTGGCGGTGTTCGTCACCCGGTGAGTGTAGGCCACCTCCGTACCCGGCTCCGCCGTCTGGGCCCCGCCCGCGCTCAACGCGACGCCGCCGACCACCCGAACCGTCGTCCTGTCGGTGGCGGAGTCGCTGCCGGTCCGCGAGCCGGTGGCGGTGATGACCGTCGTCTCCTGTGTACCGCCGGCGGCCCCGGCGGGCACCGCGACCGTCACCATCACTTCCGCCGACCCGTCGGGAGCCAGGTTACTGATGCTCGTCGGGGAGACCGTCGCCCACCCCTGCGAGGAAGCCCAAGCGATGCTCACATCCTGGACGGCGTTGGAGGTGTTCGTCACCCGGTGAGTGTAAGTTACCACCGTCCCGGCCTCCGCCGTGCGGCTTTCGCCCGCGCTCAACGCGATGCCGCCAGTGACATGTACCGTCGTCGTGTCGGCAGTAGTGGCGGTGCCGGTCATCTGACCGGTGGCGGTGATGGTCGTCATGTCCACGTCGCCGTCATTGGCCTCGACGGGCACCGTAACCGTCACCGTGACCACCGTCCAGCCGCCATCGGCGGCCAACATCGGAGTCGTCTGCGGCGACACCGTCGCCCAGTCCTGCGTGGAGCCGACGGAGAGGGACACCGTCTGGGCGACGTTGGAGGTGTTCGTCACCCGATGAGTGTAAGTCACGGTCTCCCCCGGCGCAGCGGAGCGGCTCTCCCCCGCGCTGATCTCCACCCCGCCGGTCAGCCCGACGGCGGTCTGGTCGGTGACGGAGTCCGCGCCGCGCAGCGAGCCGGTGGCGGTGATGACCGTGCTTTCCACCACGTGGTTGTCGGCGCTGAGCGGCACATCCACCCGCACCACGACCGTCGTCCACGCGCCGGGGGCCAACTCCAGGCTGAGAGGCGTCGGCGATACCCACGTCGCCCAGCCGTAAGGCCCGGAGGTGTAGGTCAGCGTCACCGTCTGAGTGACGTTGGAGGTGTTCGTCACCCGGTGAGTGAACGTCACCACTCCGCCGGGGACGGTCACTTGCGTGTACCCAGCGCTCAGGGCCACCCCGCCGCCCACCGCCGTGACCGTCGCGTCGGCGGTGCCGGCCGCCCCCTCCGCCGTCGCGACCGCGACGTGATTCGTCAGGTCGCCGCCAGTGGTGAAGTCGGAGTCCACCGTGACGGTGAAGACAGCGCTGAACACGCCGCCCGGATCGAGCGTCGCCTGCCAGGTCAGCGTCCCGCCGGGCGTGACGTGCGCCGGAAGCGTGTCGGTGATTGCGGCGTGCAACTGGACGCTGCCGGTGTTGGTGACCCGGAGCGTGTAGGTGATTCGCCCGCCGGGGTTCACCAGGTCAGGCGCGGCCTGCTTCGAGACCGCCAGCGTCGTCACTTTCGCCTCGGAGGTGACGGTGTAGATGCCGGTCGCCCCCTGATCCGTGCCCACCGCGACGACGTTGGTCAGCGTCCCGGCGTACCCCATCGCCACCGTCACGTTGACCGTCTGCTGCCAGGTGTCGCCGGGGTTGATCGTCGGCGACCAGGTCAGCGGGCCGGCGGGCGTGACCGAGATCGGGAGCGTGTCGGTGACGTGCGCCGTGAGCGTCACCTGACCGGTGTTCGTCACCCGGATGGTGTAGGTCAACGGAGCGGGCGCCAGGCCGGTCTCCACCAGGGCCGGCGTGACCGTCTTGACGACCGCCAGCGAGACCAGGATTTCGTCCGCGCCGATGTCGTACCCGTTCCCCAGCGGGCGCGGGTCGCCGTCAATGTCCACGCTCACCCCGGCGTCCACTCCGGCGTCGAGGGCCGCGCTGGTCGCGCCGATGTGATAGTCGGCGGTGAAGGCCGGGTTGCCGAACACGTTGGTGGTGGTGATGATGCTCCCCGACGCCGCATTGGTGTCCTGACCGTTGTCGAACCACAGCGTGTGGTCGGCAGTGACAGAAGCCCCGCCGAGGTAGGTGTAGATGCCCGTATCATGCCCGGCGACGATGTTGTCGGTCATCACCACGGTGAAGTTGCCCACCTGGATGCCGCGCTGAGCGTTGTCGGCGATGGTGTTGTGGCGCAGGAGGGCCTGGCCCTGATTGAGGGCGGTGAGATAGAGCCCATCGCCCTGTCCGGCGTCGTTGCCCGCGATGACGTTGTTGGTCAGGGTGATGGCGTCATTGCCGTAGACATACAACCCGCCGCCGGTGTCGTTGCTCGCACCACCGGTCGTGTTGTCGAGGATGTAGTTCCCCGCCAGGGTGACGGGGCTGTCGTACACGTACAGTCCGCCACCTTTGCCATTGGTGGTGGTGTTGCCGTAGATACGGCTGTCGGTGAGGACGACGGTGGATCCCCCGATGAACAGGCCGCCGCCACCGGTGGTGGTGGCCGTGTTGCTGTAGACTTGGTTCTGGGCCAAGGCGACGTTCGCGTAGAGGATGTAGACACCGCCGCCGCTCCCCGCGCTGCCGTTGGTGATGTGGAAACCCTCCACCGTCGCTGTTGTGTTCTCGATTCTCAGCCCGCGCCCGCTGTCCTCGCCGTCGAGGGTAGTCACGTTGACGGACGGGTCGCAGATCCAGTCCCCGCCGGAGTCGCAGCCGCCGAGCAGCGTGAGAGTCTTGGTCACATAGGCGACCTGACCCGCGCCGATGGTGTCGGTGTAGGTGCCGGGGGCGACCTTGACCGTGTCGCCGGCCTGGGCCTGGTCTATCGCCCACTGCACCGTCGCGCATGGTAGCCAGGTGTTCAGGCAGTTGTTGCCGGTGCCGCCGACGTGATCGAGCCCGCTTTGAGACACGTACCGCGTGCCGACTACCGGGCTGATGACCAACGTAGTCTCCGCCGACTGAACCGCCATCCCGCTCCCCTGCACCCAGGCGGCGTTGGTGATGACCGTTCCGGCGGCCAGCCAGGAGGTGATCTGGCCGGTGTAGGTGATGTAGGCCGCGCCGTAGAGCGGGCCGTTCCAGGTGATCATCCGCGTGGCGGCGATGTAGCCGCACTGACCGGTGGAGCAGGCCACAGGGCCGACGTAGTTCACGTAGACCGGCAGGGTGTCGGAGACGGTGACGCTGTCCTCCCGCGCCTCCACCTTGAGCACGTAGGTGATCACCTCGTCCGGTGTGGCGAAAGCCGGGCCGGACTTGATGAGCGACAGTGGGTACTCGTCCGCGCCGATGTCGGGCGAGGCCAGCACCGGACGCGGCCCGCCGTCAATGTCCTCGGTGACGCCGGCCTCGATGCCCTGGTCAATGGCCGCCGAGTCGCCCTGGATGTGGTAATCCACGTCCGCCGGGGCGACGAAAGAGGGGTCGCCGGAGATGTTGGTATGGCTGACCACCGCGCCCTGGAAGTCGGTGGTGTTGTTCCACCAGATGGTGTTCCAGAGCGTCGCCGTGCTGCCGGAGGTCACGTCGAGGCCGACGCTGTGGCCGGAGAAGATGGTGTTGGTGAAGACGGCCTGGCTGCCGATGACCGCGCCGGTGGAGTTATCGGCGATGGTGTTGTGGAGCACCGCGCCGTCGCTGTTGG
>JALWUZ010000026.1 GCA_027079895.1 Anaerolineae bacterium | reverse complement strand
AGTCTCGTCAATCACCGTGCCGGGGCGGGGCGCACCGACGACGGCGACGGTGGAGATGTAGATGAACCGCTCCACGCCGACCCGGAAGGCGGCTTCCAGGGCGTCCCGCGTGCCGCCCAAGTTGACGGTGAAAAAGTCCTCGCGCCGTCCCCAGAAGCGGAACTTACCGGCGGCATGCACCACAGCCCGGCAGCCGACAGTCGCCGCGTGGACGGCGGCGGGGTCGCGGATGTCGCCCCAGGCCAGTTCCACCCCCAGGTCGGCCAGGAAGTGCCACGCGCTGGTGCGGCGCACCAGGGCCCGCAGCCGGTAGCCGCGTTCAACAAGATAGGGGCACAGTGTGTGCCCCAGGAATCCGGTCGCACCGGTGACGAGGACGGGTGCGTCTTGTGTTCTCATTGTACCCCAGGCAGGAATCGAACCTGCAACCCTCGGATTAGAAGTCCGACGCTCTGTCCAATTGAGCTACTGGGGCCTGGCGTTATTCTAATCTAAGGCCGGTTCCCTGTCAAGCCGCCCTCGGCGACGAAATCGGCAAAGGCGGGGATGTCGGGGAAGACGCGGTGGGAGAGGGTGAGGACGACCCAGTTCGCGCTCATCCCGGTGATGGTGTAGACCGGGACGGAGTGCTGGTAAGCGTTCCACATCTCGATAGCCGTGCCCATGCTGGCGGAGGGGATGTAGGCCACCAGAGCGTCCACCTCCCCGGCCAGGGCGATGGTTTCGAGGAGGGTGCGGCGGGCTTCGTCGGGCCCGTAGGCGACGCTGTTAGGGTGCATGGCGAGAGGATCCACCACCTCCACGTCGGGGACGTGATGGTGCAGGAGGTGGGTCAGTTCCCGGCGGTAGTCCTGGGAGTCAATGTCCCGGTCGGTGCGGGAGCCTTGCATAATTCCGGCGATGAAGACGCGCATGGGAACCTCCTTGTCTATCGCGCTGCGAATCGAAAAGACCAGGCCCACGACCGGCCTGGTCTCCGTCACACGAAAGGCACGCGGCCTACCAGTCCTGGGAGACCGGACGCAAGCCCTTGTATACCCGGCTGCCGCTCAGGGTGCGTAAAATCCGGGTCGCCGGGAAGCCGACGAGGTTGCTCAGTTCCTTGCAGGTCAGGGGTGAGTTGCCGTTCGCCAGGAAAATGCGGAACACGGCGTTGACCAGGCTCAGATGGTCGTTGATGTAGTCCGGCTGCTTGCTGCAATGCACCTGGAGCACGTGCTGGAGGCCGTTCACCTGGGTAACTTCGCCAGTTCGCTCGTCTATCCAGTCAATTTTCTCGGTGTCGAAGTCGGTCTCGAAGATTTTCTGGTGCTCCGGGCATAGGTGGGTGCGCAGTTCTACCTCGATGAGCAGTCCCTGCCGTTCCCACCACTCGTAATCAATGTGGAACGGGGTGTTGAGGGTCGGCTTGACCAGTGATGGCAGTGAGGATGGAGTGGCGAGTTGACTCATAGGCACGTTCAATCTCCGCTGAGGCGTAGAACCCAGTAATTGTCGCCCACCGGCGAGTAAACCCCGCTGGACACCAGTTCGGCCAGCATCGGGCCGGGGGGGACGCGGATGGCGACGTTGAGTGCGCTGTAGAGGGTGGCCGCATGCACCGTTCCCTGGGGGCTCAGTTTCGCCAGTTCGGGGAAGATGTCGGTGATCAGGTCGCTCAGGGAGGGCTTCTGGCGGCGCACCTGTTCCCAGACTTGATCCACGGCCTGGGGATGGCCCTCGGTGACGATCATCAACTCGTCGTACTGACAGGAGATCAACTGCTTGCGCATCTCGAAGGTGAGGCGGCCTTCGACCGGCAAGATGGTGCGCACCCATTCGCTGCGGCGACGGCGGACCCGGCGGCGGATGATGACCTCACCGGGGCGTGCGCCTTTCTCGAAATCCAGGTAGGCCCCGGTCGGGATGTCGTTGGCGCGGTACCACTCCTCCAGGCCGTAGACGTAACGCCCCTCGCGCACGACCCAGGCCGGGATCTTCTGGCCGGTGTTGCCGTCTACCAGCGTGAAGCGGATGCGGCGGGTGCGTCCGGTGGGGAAGACTTGGGCCAGGCGGCGCGACAGCGGCAAGGTGCCGGATTTCCAGTGGGGATAGGTGAGCCGAATCGTCACCGGCTCCTCCACCTCTTCGGCGGGGAGGTTCGACCACTCGTCGTCCAGTTCCTCCTCCAACGCCAGCATCTCGCTCGTCAGGAGGGCGTGATTGTAGCGGATAGGGCGGTACTGAAGGTGCGGCGGGGTCACGCGCACTCCCTCCGGCTCCATCCGGCGCAGGAACCAGAGCACTTCGCCGGCCGGCCCGACCTCGTCGAAGCGGTCGTCCTCCTGCAAGGCGTAGTTCAGCGAGAAGACGCGCAACTGAGGGGTGATCTCCTCCGGCAGTTCCAGGTCGCCGAGCAAGTCCTCCGTCGAAAGCGGCCCGCCGCCGGCCATGTCGAGGACGGCTTCCACCAGGTTCAGGTGGCCGATGTGAACCTCGACCAGGAGGTCTTTGAGGAACCACTTCCCCGCCAGGCGGACGAAGTCCGGCTCAGTCTCCAGGTACTCCTCCAACACCCGCCCGACCTGCGGCCCGTACCGGTCGGCCAGTTCCTCCGGGGAGAGCAGCCCTTTCTGGGCCTCGTCCTGGTCTTCCCGATTGAGGATGTGGTCGGTGGTCAGTTGGGCGGCGAACTCGCGGGTGCGGCCGGAGTCGAATTTGACCTGGATGACCTGAAACTCGCCGTATTCGGGGTTGTGGCCGGGACGAATGCCGATGACTTCCCCT
>JALWUZ010000025.1 GCA_027079895.1 Anaerolineae bacterium | reverse complement strand
CAGCGTGAACTGGACGACCTCAAAGACCAACTCATCCAGAACGTCTCCCACGAACTGCGCACCCCCTTGGGCATCATCCGCGGCTACGCCGAACTGCTGGATACGGGGGAACTGGGGGAGTTGCGCCCCGAACAGCGGGAGCCGGTCGCCATCATCGCCCGCCGCGCCCGCATGCTGGGCAAACTGGTCAGCAACCTGACGACGGCCCTGGAGGTCGAGACCCGCCACGGGGAGCGGAAACGGGTGAACATGGCCGCCCTGGCGCGCGACCTCCTGGCCGACTTCCACATCGCGGCGGAACGGGCCCATCTGACACTGACCGCCCAGATCGCCGCCGACCTCCCGCCGGTCATCGGCGACCCCGTCCACCTGCGGCGGGTGTTGGACAACCTGCTGGGGAACGCCGTCAAATTTACTCCGGCCGGAGGGAGCATCGCCGTCCGTCTGTGGCAGGACAACGGCGACGTGGTGTTGGAGGTGGAGGACACCGGCATCGGCATCCCGGCCGACAAACTGGAGCGCATCTTCGACCGCTTCTACCAGGTGGACGGCAGCATGAGCCGGCGGTACGGCGGCACCGGCTTGGGACTCTCGTTGGTCAAAGAGATCGTCGAGGCTCACGGCGGGCGGGTGATTGTGGAAAGCACTGTGGGGGAGGGAAGCACCTTTCGGGTGACTCTCCCCGGCGCGAAAAACGACTGAGGGCGGCTTGAGAGGATTACAATGGCTCACGTATTGCTCATCGGCCCCGATACCGACACTTTGGCGGCTCTGCGGCGTGTTCTCGTCGCGGAAGGGCACACCGTCTCCTCTGCCGCCGACCTGACGGCGGCGTTGGCGCGGCCGGCGCCGGACATCGTCATCGCCGGAGCGGGTCTCCTGGAAGAACTCCGCCGCCTGCGGGAGACGGCAGCCCAGGTAGAGGAGGTGGAGCGACGCAATCGCCAACTCACCCGCTCCGCCGACCGCTCGCGCAAATTGCAGAGCATCTTCCAGGCGATGGCCGCCACGCTGGACCCGCTCGAAATGATGGACATCCTGGCCGAAAAGATCGTCACCCACCTGGGCTACAAGGCCGCCGTCCTCGGCGTCTACTCGGACGAGGAGAACGCCCTCAAATTGGCCGCCCTGTACCCCAAAACCCATCTCGCGGAGGCCGCCCGCATCCTGGGCGGCGACCCGTGGCGTCTCAAGTTCCCGCTCCCCGACAACCAAATCCTGAACATACTCGCCAGGGGCAAGATGTGGCAGTCCGAATCCTTTTACGACTTCGCCTCTCCGGTGCTCGACCGGCAGGCCGCCGACAGTTTACAGGCCCTCTACGGCGTCCGCCACCACATCGTCGTGCCGGTCATGGCCCGTGGACGGCTGGTCGGCAGCATCCTGGCCGGATGTGATTCGGAGATAGACCCCGAAGCGCGGCAAATCCTGCTCTCCCTGGCCCGCCACGCCGCCTTGAGCATCGAGAACGCCCGGCTCTTCGAGGCGGAACAGCGGCGCACCGTCCAACTGGAGACCGCCTCGATGGTTGCCCGCGACGCCGCCGCCATCCTGGACGTGAACCGCCTCCTCGACGAAGTCGTCCGCCTCATCTCCGACCGCTTCGGCTTCTACCACGCCGGCGTCTTCCTGATTGACGACTCCGGCCAGTTCGCCGTCCTCGAGGCCGCCTCCTCCGCCGGTGGACAGCGGATGTTGGAGCGGGGGCATCGGCTGGCCGTCGGCAAAGTCGGCATCGTCGGCTACGTCGCCAAGAGCGGCGAGCCCCGCATCGCCCTCGATGTCGGCCGGGACGCCGTCCACTTCGCCAACCCTGACCTCCCGGAGACCCGTTCCGAAATGGCCCTCCCGCTCATCGGCCGGGGGCGCATCATCGGCGTGCTGGACGTGCAGTCGGAGCAGGAGGCCGCCTTCACCAGAGAGGACGTCGCCACCTTGCAGACCCTGGCCGACCAACTGGCCGTCGCCATCGAGAACGCCCGGCTCTTCGAGGCGGAGCAGCGGCGTCGCCGCGAGACCGAGACCCTCTACCGGGCCTCCCAGGCCCTGGCGACCACTCTCGACCTGCCCCGGCTCTTCGAGCGCATCCTGAGCGAATTGCAGCAGGTCGTCCCCTACGACAGCGCGTCGGTACAACTTCTGCACGGCGATTACCTGGAGATCATCGGCGGGCACGGCTTCCCCAACCTCGACGAACTGCTCGGCCTCACCTTCGACCTCGCCGGCGGCGACAACCCCAATCAGGAGGTCATCCGCCGCCGTGAGACCTTCATCGTCGAGGACGTGCTGGACCGATACTCCCGCTTCGACGAGCCGCCGCACAAAGCCGCCGGCATTCGGGCCTGGATGGGCGTCCCGTTGCTGCTGGGCGACCGGCTGATTGGCATGCTCTCGCTGGACAAGCGGCAGCCGGGCTTCTACACCGCCGAACACGCCCGCCTGGCCGAGGCGTTCGCCGTCCAGGCCGCCGTCGCCATCGAAAACGCCCGCCTGTACGACGAGGCCCAGCGGCACGTCGAGGAACTGACCGCCTTGCGCAACATTGACCTGGCGATCACCTCCACCCTGAAACTGGACGAGGTGCTGCAAATTGTCTACGAACAGGTCGCCGACCTGATGGACACCGCCACGTTCTACATCGGCCTGTACGACAAGAAACAGCGGGTGCTCCGTTTCCCCTTCCTGATGGACAACGGCGTCCGCCTGTACCCCGCGCCGCTGCCCATCAACGGCCACAGCGGGCTGAGCGGCTGGGTAGTGCGCACCCGCCGCCCGCTCTGGATTGGCGACTTGGAACAGGAGCAGGACACCCTGCCGGTGAAGGTGATCCCGGTTGGCGTTCCCACCCGCTCCCTGATGATCTGGCCGCTCATCGCTAAGGACGAGGTGATCGGCGTCATCTCCGTCCAATCCGCCGAGCCGCACGCTTTCGACGAGGGCCACCGCCGCATGTTCGCCGGAATCGCCGGCCAGGTCGCCATCGCCGTCGAAAACGCCCGCCTCTTCGAGGAGATGACCCGCTACGCTCACGGCCTGCGTGCCCTCGCGCGGGCGTCGGGCAAGATGATCGGCTCGCTCAACAAAAAGGACATCATCGCCGGTTTGCTGGAGGCCCTGGTGGAACGTTTCCAGGCCCAGTGCTCCATCCTCCTGATAGACGAGGAGGAGGGGAGCGCAACATTGGAGGCCGTCTGGTCGCCGGATGACATGTCCTACCCGTTCCCCGTCGGCCACCGGGTGCAGATTATCCAAGTCTCCGCCCTCCGCGAGGTCATCGAGACCCGCCGCCCGCTCTACATCCCTGACATTCGACGCAGCCAGTGGTGGAAAACGCCCAGTGCGCCGGAGCGGTATGTCCGCCTGCTCTTCGACTCCATCACCTCCGTCTTGCTCGTGCCGATGCTCAGCCAGGAGCGGGTGGCGGGAATCGTCTCCATCCGCTCCGCCAAACCGCTACCGGAGCCGGTGGAGGAGCAAATGGACTGGGTGCAGACGTTGGTCAACCAGGCCGCCACCGCGTTGGCGAGTGCGCACCTCTACCACACTTTGGAGGAGAAGACCGCCGAACTGTCCGCCGCCTACGAGGAACTGAAGGAACTCAGTCGGCTGCGCACCGAGTTAGTGCAGAACGTCGGTCACGAACTGCGCACCCCGCTCAGCCTGATCGAGGGCTACGTCGAACTACTCCTGGCGGGAGACCTGGGACGGCTGTCGCCCCCGCAGAAATCGGCTCTGGAGGTCGTCTACCAGCGCACCGAATCGCTCAAGCGGCTGATCTACAACCTGACGATGCTCCAACACGTCCCCCGCGAGTCCCTGGTGCTCAAGCCGGTGTCGCTGGTCAACGTCGCCCGCCACGCCATCCGGGAATTGGACTCTCGCGCCCAACGTGCCAACATCACTTTTTACGACGAGATGCCCGCCGGTTTGCCGCTGGTGCTGGGGGACCGGGAGCGGCTGGAACTGGCTTTCAGCCACCTGGTGGAGAACGCCATCAAATTCAGCCCCGACGGAGGAATCGTCACCTTCTCCGCCTGGGCCGAAAAGGGCTCCGTCTACGTCTCCATCTCCGACCAGGGCATCGGCATCCCGCCGGAGCACATCGGGCGCATCTTCGAGCGGTTCTACCAGGTGGACGGCAGCGCGAGCCGCCGCTTTGGCGGCATGGGGGTCGGCCTGGCGTTGGTCTGGGAGATCGTCGAGGCGCACGACGGCACCGTCTCGGTGGAGAGCGAGGAGGGGAAAGGGAGCACGTTCACCGTCGCCCTGCCGCAGTGTGAGAGGTGAGCGGGAGGCAAGTATGCAAGTGGCAAGTGTGCAAGTGGCAAGTGGGCAAGGGGCAAGGGGCAAGTGAGCAAGTGGGCAAGTATGCAAGTGGCAAGTGGCAAGTGGGCAAGTGGCGGGTGAGGAGTGATGATGAAGAAACGTTTTGTCGCCATCGCCGGCAACATCGGGGTGGGCAAGTCCACGCTGACCGAACTTCTGAGCCGGAAACTGAACTGGGAGCCATTTTTCGAGGCGGTCAACGGCAACCCTTACCTGGCCGACTTCTACGGTGACATGCGCCGCTGGAGTTTCCACTCCCAAATCTACTTCCTCTCCCGTCGGCTGCGTCACCACTGGCAACTGCTCCAGCGGCCTAACTCCGTCGTCCAAGACCGCACCGTCTACGAGGACGCCGAGATCTTCGCCCGCAACCTCTACCGTCAGGGGATGATGGACGAGCGGGATTACCGCAGTTACCACGAACTGTACGACGTGGTGACGACCGTCCTCCCCCCGCCGGACTTGATCGTCTACCTGCGGGCCACGGTTCCCACCTTGCAGGAGCGCATCCGGCAGCGCGGCCGCTCCTACGAGCAGGACATTGACATCGCCTACCTTTCCCAACTGAACGAGTTGTACGAGGAGTGGATAGCGAACTTCTCCCTGTGCCCGGTACTGACCATCCCCGCCGACGCGCTGGATTTCGTCGCCAACCCCGAACACCTCGACCTGATTGCCGGGAAAATCATCGAAAAGTTGCACGGGCGGGAGGAGGTAGTTTTGGAATGACCGACCGGTCCACGATCGCCCGCCTGCAAGCGGAGATTCGAGAACTTTCCTTTCTGCACGAGACCAGCCAGGTACTCACCGCCACCCTCGACCTGGACAGCGTGCTCCGCTCGCTGATGGCCCAGGTGCGGGACTTCTTTCAGGTGGAAGCGGCCTCCGCCGCCTTGCTGGACGACGCCAGCGGGCAGTTGATCTTCCGGGTGGCCGTCGGGCGGGCTGCCGCCGAGGTCGTCGGGCTGCGCCTCGATGTCGGTCAGGGCATCGCCGGCTGGGTGGTGCAGCACGGCGAACCGGCCCTGGTCTCCGGGGCCCACGACGACGACCGCTTCTACCCCGGCGTGGACGAGAGCAGCGACTTCTACACCGACGTCATCCTGGCCGTCCCCATCCGTGCCGACGGACACGCCATCGGCGTCATCGAGGCCATCAACCCCCAGGCCGGCGGCTTCGACCAGGACGCCCAACGGCTGCTCTCCGCCGTCGCCGACCTGGCCGCCGTCGCCATCCGCAACGCCGCCCTGTACGAGCGGGTGCGGCAGGCCGAAAGCCGCTACGAGAGCCTCTTCAACGAGAGCACCGACCCCATCTTCGTGCTCGCGCCGGACGGGGAGATCCTCAACCTCAACCGCCGCGTGGAGCAAATGCTGGAACGTCCCCGTCAGGAAATCGTCGGCCAGAACCTGTGCGACACCCTTCACATCTCCCGCGAGACCTGTCTCCCCGCTCTGCGGCAGGTGCTCCAGGGCGACCACCTCAAACTGGACCTGTCCCTGCGCCTCCCCCTGGCCTCCGGCGGGGAGAAGACCTGCACTTTGGAAACTCACATGTCCCGCGTGGACTACGGCGGCCGCACCGCCATCCAGTGGGTCGGCCACGACATCTCCGAGCGGGTGGCGTTGGAGCGCATGCGCGAGGACTTGACCCACATGGTCGTCCACGACCTGCGCAACCCCCTGGGCAGCATCATGAGCAGCCTGCAACTCATCCACACCGCCTTCGTCGAGCGCGACCAGTCCCTCCCGATCCTGCAACTCCTGGGAATCGCCATGCGCAGCGGCGAGCGGATGTACCGCCTCATTGACTCGCTGCTCGACCTGGGGCGGTTGGAGTCGCAGGAAACCGAACTGGACAAGAAGCCCATCGCGCCGGCGTCGCTGGTGAAAGAGGCGGTGGAACAAGTGCGTCCGCTGGCTATGCGTCGTCGGCAGACGATCGCGACCTACATCCACCCCGACCTGCCCGCAGTGGCGGCGGATGAGCCCCTCATCGTGCGCGTGCTGACCAATCTGCTGGACAACGCGGTGAAGTTCACCCCCACGGACGGCCACATCGCCATACTGGTACAGCGCACGGACGACCGCCTGCTCTTTTCGGTCTCCAACGATGGGCCGGGCATCCCGCCGGAGCACCGCGAGCGCATCTTCGACCGCTTCTCCCGCCTGGAAGCGGCCAACGGCATCAAAGGAACCGGCCTGGGGCTGGCGTTCTGCAAACTGGCCGTCGAAGCGCACGGCGGGCGCATCTGGATCACCGGCGGCTACCTCGGCCCCGACGCTTCGCCCGCTCCGCCGGACGGGGACGATCAGGGGGTTACATTCCATTTCACCCTGCCGCTTTCGACCTGAGCGCCTTGCGCCGTTAGCCGCCCGCGAACGGCTCATAAACATCCCAATTCGGAGGCGACCCCGATGACCACACGCTTGTACTACGACAACTCCAAACTGACCGACTTCTCCGCCCGCGTCGTCGAACACCTCACCTGGGACGGCCATCCGGCGGTCATCCTCGACCGCACCGCCTTCTACCCCACCTCCGGCGGCCAGCCCGCCGACCGGGGCATGCTGGACTCCGTCCCCGTGCTCAACGTGGCCGTGCGCGACACAGATCAAGCCGTCGTCCACGTCCTGGCGGCCCCGCTCCCCCGGCCCGTCGGCGAGGAAGTGGCCGGCGCGGTGGACTGGCCGCGCCGCTTCGACCACATGCAGCAGCACAGCGGCCAGCACCTCCTCTCCGCCGCCTTCGAGCGGCTGCTGAAAGGGCACACCGTCGGCTTTCACCTGGGGGACGCCGTCGTGACCGTTGACATCGCCCTCCCCAACCTCACCCCGGCGGACGTGGCCCCCGTCGAGGAACTGGTCAACCGCGTCATCTGGGAGGACCGGCCCGTCACCACCCGCTTCGTCACCGACGAGGAACTCGCCGCGCTCCCCCTGCGGCGGCAGCCTGCCGTCCGCGGCCCGATTCGCATCGTCCACATCGCCGATTTCGACCTGACCCCCTGCGGCGGAACCCACGTCTCCCGCACCGGCGAGATCGGCCTCCTCAAAATCCTGCGCCTCGACCACCGGGGGGAGACCACCCGCATCGAGTTCATCTGCGGCGGGCGGGCCCTGGAGGACTACCGCCGCAAACACGCCGTCCTCGCCCGCCTGGGGACAATGCTTTCCGTCGGCTGGTGGGAACTGCCGGAGGCGGTGGAGCGGCTGCTGGCCGAGGGGAAGCAACTGCGCCTCGACCTGCGCCGGAACCGGCAGCGGCTCCTGGCAGCCGAAGCGGAGGAACTGGCCGCCGCCGCCGTCGCCGCCGACGGCCATCGGGTCGTGTGGCGGGTCTTCCACCGGCGGACGATGGACGAACTGCGCCGCCTGGCGAAAGAACTGATCGCCCGGCCGGGGCTGGTCGTCATGCTGGCGGGCGTGGGGGACGAGCGCACCAACCTGTGCTTCGCCCGCTCCGCCGACGTGGAGCGGGACATGGCGGCCCTCATGCGCCGGGTCTGCGAAGCACTGGGCGGCAAGGGCGGGGGGCGTCCCGACTTCGCCCAGGGCAGCGCACCCACCACCGACCAGGGGCTGGTCGGGGTCGCCCTGAGCATGCACCGCACGGCGGCCTGAGCGCACCCATAGATGAGTTTCATAAACCACCGCCCGTTGCCAAAGAAAGGAAGAGAGGGCCATGCACCGCCTCATTCGCTCGCTTCTGAGCCTCGTCTTGACCCTTGCTCTGACCCTGCCGCTCGCCGGATGCGCGACGGTCACATCCACCTCTACCCCCACCTCCTTCGGCAAACACGCCGCCAGGTACAGCAGCGGCAACGGCGGATGCAAACTCACTCGACGGGCATCGGCCCCCACCCGCGGATACACCAGCAACACACGCTCCTTTCTCACAGCAGTTTTCTCCACGCCTCCAGTGCCGTCCGGGCCGCGGCTCCGGTAGTATGTTTCGCCAGACAACGTCGCCGCAGATTCTCGGCAATCTCCCGGCGTTCTTCCGCATGATCCAGATAATAACGGCACTTGTCCACCAGATCGCTAGGATCATCAAACAATACCAGTTCTTTACCCGGCTCGAAATGCCGCGCCGCCGGCTCCCAGTCTTTTTCCGGCGTTAACGCCGCCGTCATGATAAATCCCCCCGCCAATCCACATTCCACCAATCGCTGGTGCATTGTATTTACATGATTGATATGCAAATTGATTTGGCTGAAATTATAGACGCAGTTCAGTTCGGCCCCCCGTTCCACCGGCCCATAACCCAACCGTCCCAGCGTACGATGCTGGTCCCAATTCTTACCATACAATCGCAGCGGAACCCCCGCCTCGTCCAGCGCTTCGAGAAACTGACACCGCCACGCCCCCGAATACACCGTTACATTGAATTGTGTAATTACCTGCCGCATCCACTGCCGCACATCTTCCGGCGCTTCAGGGTGCAGCATGGCCGCCACCACCTCCTGCATATCCTGTTCGGACAATTGGCCGCGACCGGTTCGACAGGTAACTCTGTACAACTCGCTGAAAATTCGCTCATTGATACGGCGAATGTTATCCTCTTGTTTACCGAAATAATCCTCCATAAAATGCTTCAACAGTTCATCGGCGTGCGGATGGCCGTGTTTAACGAAACTCACCTCGCACGTAAATTTATCCGCCCGCGCGTCATCCCGTTCCAAAGGATAAAACACCCTCTCATCCGCCGGTACCGGCATCACCAGTGTCTGTTCCCGCGGCACCGCTTTACCAACGAGGTAGTTCTGGAAATACGTCGCCTGACAAAGAAACAGGTCTTGTCGCGAAATATGGCCGCTCAAGTCCGACAGACGCAGAATCTTACCCACCCGGTCCTGTATATAGCTGATATAGGGCAGCTCATCCGGCAAAAATCCCTGGCTGGCTCGCCC